>JBIHZO010000002.1:0-34045 GCA_044231405.1 Cypionkella sp.
TTAACCACGCCTTCACCATCCGGGCGCATTCTGACATTGCCGTCCTCAGAAAGGTGCTGCAATGCCCTCCCTTCGCACCGACCCCTTTGCGCGCCCCCTGCCCAAAGGCTTTGCCATTCCCGCAATCGGCTCCGCCCTGCCCTTGCAGGGGCTGACAATTCTGGCCGTCGAGGACAGCCGCTACGCTTGCGAGGCGCTGCGTCTGATGTGCCGCCGCGCTGGTGCCCGTCTGCGTCGCGCTGAAACCCTGCGCGCCGCCCGCGCGCATCTGCGCTGTTATCGCCCTGATGTGGTGATCGTCGATCTGGGCCTGCCCGATGGCCGGGGAGAGGCGTTGATTCGCGATCTGGTCCTGTCCAGTGCCCGGCCCAGCCTGATCCTTGGCACCTCGGGCAATCACAATGGGCGCGCTTCGGCGCTGGCTTCGGGGGCGGATGGGTTTCTGGACAAACCGCTGGAAAGTCTGGCCCGGTTCTGCGCCAGCATCCTGTCGCATCTGCCCGGCTTTGCAGGAACGCTGCCCGGCAATGACCCGATCACGCCGGACCCGCTGGCGCTGCATGATGATCTGGCCAAAGCCGCCCGGGCGCTGTCTGTTGCGCAAGACGCCACGTCGCGCCGCTATGTCACGGGGTTCATTGCCGGATTGGCTCGACATGCGCATGATGACGATCTTGCCGCTGCCGCCGAAACCGCAGGCCAAAGTGATACTGGCCTGAGCACCTTGCGCGCCATGGTGGAGGATCGGCTTGCCGAAAGCGCCGGGCCTATAGGGCCGGGTCCGATCCTGGACGCACCAGCCGCGTCAGATCCGACAAACGTTCCCGCTGCCGCCCCTTGGCATCAAAGTTCGCTGGCGACAGCCATGCCAGATACGCCTCGCGCAATGCGGGCCATTCCTGATCTATGATCGCAAACCAGGCCGTGTCCCGGTTGCGCCCCTTCACCAGCATGTGCTGACGGAACACACCCTCAAAGCTGAACCCCAGCCGCTGCGCCGCCCGCCGGGACGGCATGTTCAGCGCGTTGCACTTCCACTCATACCGCCGATAACCCGCCGAAAACGCCCAGTCCATCATCAGAAACATCGCTTCGGTCGCCGCCCGCCCGCGCTGAATTTCCGGTGCCATACAGATGTGCCCGACCTCAATCGACCCCTGTTCGGGTGTGATCCGCAAATAGCTCGCAACCCCGCCGCAATGCCCCGAAGCCTTGTCGCGCAGGACGTAGAAATAAGGATCGACCCCGCTCGCCGTCTCTTTGGCCCAGCGATGATACCCCGCAGCCGAGGTGAACGGCCCGTATGGCATGTAATCCCACAAGGACTCGTGCCCCGAAAAGGCGCGGTGCAGGTCGGCGGCATGGGCGTCAGGGTCCATCGGCTCCAACCGAACCGCCTGGCCTTCCAGCGCTATCCCGGCCGGACGCGCCGCAGCCGTCCAACCCGTCACCAAATCACCCAACCGATCCACCACGCCGCGCCCTCCAAAGCCCGCCCCACTATGGCGCGCTGCACAAGATGCGCAACGTCAAAGCGTTAGAGGATCAGACCGCGGTTCGGCAGCCCTTCCATTTGCAGGCCGGGGAACACTGCGCCTTCCAGAACTGCGCGGTCCAGACCGTACAGGCCTTGCATCGCCATCGCGGCCCAGGCCCGCACATCCGAGGTTGGCATCAGATCGCGCCCCTCATACAAATCAGCCTCGGCCAGGCCCGGCCAACGCCCAAACATCTGCCCGCCGCGCACCGCCCCCCCGGCCACGACCATGGTGCCGCCGGTGCCATGGTCGGTCCCCGCTGTGCCATTTTCTCGGGCAGTGCGGCCAAATTCGGTCATCGCAAGCAGCGTCGTGCGGCCCCAGACATCCGGCCCCAGCCCGGTTTGCAGCCGCAAAATCGCATGTTGCAGCCGCGCCAGCGCCTTGCCGATGCCACCCGCCTGCCCCCGGTGGGTGTCCCAACCCGACAGCGAAAACGCGGCGATTCGCGCATCACCGCGCAGTCGCCCCGCCGCGTAATCAACCAGCCGTTCGACGTCATCCAACCGCACACCAACCTGTGCCACGGGTTTCATGCCTTCGACAACGGCACCAGACTCCGCCAGTTCCATCGCCTCCAACGCCGCCGACTGAAACAGCGGGTCGTCGTGATAGATCTGCTCAAACAGCAGCCGCGCCTGTGGTGACAGATTCAAAACCGCCTCGGGTGCCCAATTGCGCACCGGTGCCTCCCCTGCCAAAACCGCCAAATTGTCGCGGCCAATCGCATAGGCAGTATCTGCCGTCAGCCCCGGCACCGCCTGCAGCATGCGGTTGAGCCAGCCATCGCGCACCTGACCAGCCGCGACATCCATGCCCGTCCCGGCCTCCAACATATCCTGCCCGGCAAAATGGCTGCGCTTGTCCCGGTAGGGCGTGGCCACAGCCTGCACAAAGGCCAGTTGGCCCGCATCCCACAGCGGCTTCAACCCGCCAAGCCCGGTGTTCAGTCGAAAAAACCCATCCAGATCAATGGCCTCTGGCTGCAACAGCGAAGGCCGCAACCCCACATAGGCCGCGTCCCCTTGCGGCTGCACCGCGTCCAGCCCGTCCATCGCCCCGCGCAGGATCATCACGACCAGCCGATGATCGCCCAAGGCCCCCGCAGCAAAGGTCACTGTCGTCATCAGCGGGTGAGCCGCTGCCGAACAGCCCATCGCCGCCAACCCGCGCAGAAAATGCCGTCTGTCCATCGCCGCCTCCTACCGTCGGTTGAATTCGGCCGAAGCCAACACAAGCCCCACGCCCTCGCGCCGGTTTTCTGCCCGCGCCGCCGCCCACAGCAGACGCTCGGACGCGCGGTCGCCCAAGCAGGCCTGCGCGAATGCGACCGGGTCCGGCAAAGTGTCGATCAGCCGTTGCGGCGCCTGCATCGCCCACGTGATCCGCGCCGCCAAAAGCTGTGGCGAAATCCACGCCTCCGCCTCCTCGGCCCAGCCATCCGGGCCACCCGGCCGTTTCCACACCTGCCCCATTCCCGCCATGCCACGCAGCACCTGCTGACGGAACGGGCCGCGCTTCAGTTCCAGAAAACGCGCGCCGATCAGCCCCATGCCCCGCAGCGCAGCCACCATGAAATCAAAGGGTTGCCGCACCTTTTCCGCCGCCGCGCCCCAGGCCGCCGGGTGCATCAGCAAAGCCGTATACACCGCCATCAGATCGCCATCCGTGGCCAGAAACGCCGCCTCCAACGCCGCCACCAACCCCGGATCGGGGGTGTCGGACACGAAATGCACCGCCAGCTTCCGCGCAATATGCGCTGCGGTCTCGGGCCTGCGCGCGAGGTCGCCCAAGGCGCGGCGGATCGGCTCCAATCCCTCGCCGTCATAGGTCTGACCCAGCACGGTTTCCGCCCCCGGTTCAGCACGGCGGCGCTCATACCACATGCCCCGGCGCGCATCATAGGTGACGCCGGTCAGCAGTTCCGCCATCTCGCGCACGTCATCCTGGGAATAGCCGGCGCCCACGCCCATCGCGTGCAACTCAATCAGTTCGCGCGCCAGATTTTCGTTCAGCCCCCGATCCTTACGTTGACCCATGAAGGAATTCGGGCCCGTCGACTGCACCTGATCCAGATAGATCAGCATCGCCGGGTGCAGCGTGGCCTCGGTCAAAAGATCAGCAAAGCGCCCGGTCAGACGCGGGCGGATCACGTCTTCAACCAAGGCAAAGGGCATCATCCCTTCCACAGTGGTCTTGGACAATACTGTGAAATGGTCGGACCAGAACGCCACCAGGCGCTCGCGCAGACCGTCTGCCGCAGACAGCGCCCGCACAAACGTCATGCGTTCGGCATGGGCAACAGCGGCCACCACTTCAACCGTCAATTGGTCATAGCGCGCCTTCAAGGCCGGGTTTGTGCGCCCCCCGCCCTTCATGCCGCGCAATTCCGCCAACTTGGGCTGGATCACCGCCAGCCCGTCAATCGACCAAACCTGCGCCGCAAGGTCAGGACCCGCCAACGCCGCCAGCATCGCCGTTGCGGTATCAGGCGCGCCCTCTGGCAAAGGCAGGCCAAAGCCAAAACGGATCGCGGCAAGCGTTCTGATCGTGGTCATGCGCCTCTCCTTTCGGCTAAGATAGGCGCAATGTCGGCAGATTTCATCCCGGCGTCGGCTCCGGGCGGCAATTTACCGCCCGAGCGCGCGCTTACTCTTTTGGCACCACGCGCAGGTTCAATTCGCGCAACTGCTTGTTGATCGGCTCGGACGGCGCCCCCATCAGCAAGTCTTCGGCGCGCTGGTTCATCGGGAACATGATGACCTCGCGGATGTTGGCCTCGTCGGCCAGAAGCATCACAATCCGGTCAATTCCCGCCGCACAACCGCCGTGGGGCGGGGCGCCGTATTTGAACGCCTTGACCATGCCGCCGAAGCGCTTCTCGACCTCTGAATTCGGATAGCCAGCCAATTCAAACGCCTTGAACATGATCTCTGGCTTGTGGTTGCGGATGCCACCCGAGATCAGCTCATAGCCATTGCAGGCCAGATCATATTGATAAGCATAGACATTCAGCGGATCGCCATTCAACGCCTCCAGCCCGCCTTGGGGCATCGAGAACGGGTTGTGGCTGAAATCAATCTTGCCCTCATCGGTCTTCTCGTACATCGGGAAATCGACGATCCAGGCGAATTTGAAGCAGTTCTGCTCGGTCAACCCCAACTCACGCCCGATCTCATTGCGCGCCCGGCCCGCCACGGATTCGAAGGTTTCCGGCTTGCCCCCCAGGAAGAAGGCCGCATCGCCCTTGCTCAAGCCCAGCTGCAAGCGAATGGCCTCGGTCCGCTCTGGCCCGATGTTTTTCGCCAAAGGCCCGGCGGCTTCCATCCCCGACCCATCTTCGGCTTCGCGCCAGAAGATATATCCCATCCCCGGCAGCCCTTCTTTCTGGGCAAACGCGTTCATGCGGTCACAGAACTTGCGGCTGCCGCCCGTCGGTGCCGGAATCGCCCTAACCTCGTTGCCCTCAACCTCCAGCAGTTTCGCGAAAATCGCAAAGCCAGAGCCCGCGAAATGGTCAGAAACGTCCTGCATCCTGATCGGGTTGCGCAGGTCGGGCTTGTCGCTGCCATACCACTTCAACGAGTCACGATAGGCGATCTTGGTCCAGTCCGAATAGGTTTTCTTGTCGGGCGCGAACTCCTCGAAGATGCCCTGCACAACGGGCTGCACTGCCGCAAACACATCTTCCTGCGTCACGAAAGACATCTCGATATCCAGCTGATAAAAGTCAGTCGGGCTGCGGTCCGCCCGCGGGTCTTCATCGCGGAAACAGGGCGCAATCTGGAAATAGCGATCGAACCCCGCCACCATGATCAACTGCTTGAACTGCTGCGGTGCCTGCGGCAGCGCATAAAACTTGCCCGGATGCAGCCGCGACGGCACCAGAAAGTCGCGCGCCCCTTCGGGGCTGGAAGCGGTGATGATCGGCGTCTGAAACTCGTTGAACCCCTGATCCCACATCCGGTTGCGCATCGACCGCACCACGTTGGACCGCAGCATCATGTTGCGATGCAGCTTCTCGCGGCGCAGGTCCAGAAAGCGATAGGTCAACCGGGTTTCCTCGGGGTAGTCCACGTCGCCAAACACCGGCATCGGCAACTCTGCGGCTTCGCCCAGCACGGTCAGCCCAGTGGCATAAACCTCAATCTCGCCCGTCGACAGTTTCGGGTTCACCAAGGACGCGTCACGCCCCTTCACCCGGCCATCAATCTGCACCACCCACTCGGCACGCACCTTTTCAATCTCGGCAAAGGCCTCAGAATCGCTGTCGGCGATCACCTGTGTGATGCCATAATGGTCGCGCAGGTCGATGAACAGCACGCCGCCGTGGTCGCGCACGCGGTGCACCCACCCCGAGAGGCGCACCTCTTGGCCCACATGGGCAGTGTTCAGATCGGCGCAAGTGTGGCTGCGATAGGCGTGCATAGACTTCCCCTTCAACGAGGCTAAACGGTTTGACCCGATACACCCCGCCGCATGGATGAAGTCAAGCCCAAGCCCTTTCATCTGTCTGTCAAATATCCCCGCCGAAGGCTCCTCAACATCTGCGCAAGAAGCCTCCAGCAGGAATATTTGACAGACAGATGACTGCAGCCACCCATCTGAGGGTTTCGGGCGAAGTCCCGCAAACCCGAGACAAAAGCAGCGCGCGGCACGCGCTCCATCAGATCATCCAGCGTGCAGGGATCAGCCCCCGCAAGGAATTGCCCACCCACAGCGCCACGCGCGGCAAGTCTGTTGTCGACAATATCTCCTCCACGCAGGCCATCTCGGCGCGCAGCACCCCCGGCAAGAGCCCACAGCGCAGGGGCGGCGTCCGCAAACCTTGCCCGCGATCAAAGAACAGCGTGGTGATCGACCCGTCGCAGACCTCGCCGCGCTCATTCTGAAATATCACTTCGTCCAGCCCCGCTGACATCGCCGCCCGCGCCGCGTCATAGCCCGCGCGGTTGCTGGATTTCACCCCCAGCCAAGGATCATCTGACCACAACCGCACCTCCGCCAGCCCCAGCCGCCACTCGGCCCGCGCCTCGGGCAGCGGCGCTTGCGTCACCGCAAAGCCGCCCGCACCCAGGGTCAGCCGCAGCCGCCCCCCCGCCGCAGAATAACAACCCGCCACGGCCCGGTGAAATCCCGCCGGATCAAACCGCCAGCCCAAGGCCGCAGCCCCTGCCGCCATCCGGGCGCAATGCAAATCCAGACGCGGCACTGACCCATCCGCCAACAGCCGCATCGTCTCGATCAGCTTCAGGTCCGCCGCACCAGCCCCTGCACGTAGCGCGCTTTCCACAATGCTTCCTCCCATTCGCCGTCCGCCGTGCTGTCCTGCACCACGCCACCACCCACATTCAGCACCACGTCCCGCCCTGTGACCGACAGGGTGCGGATCGCCACCGAAAACGACGCCGCCCCATCCGGCCCCATCCAGCCAATCGCGCCACAATAGGCCCCGCGCGGATGCGGTTCGACCTGCCGGATAATCTCCATCGCGCGGATTTTCGGCGCACCGGTGATCGACCCACAAGGAAACAGCGCCGTCATCACCCCCGCCATGCTTGGCGGTTCGACCATCTGCCCCACCACCGTGCTGACCATCTGATGCAGGGTCGCATAGCTTTCGACCGCGAACAGTTTGGGAACCTTGACCGATCCAACTTTGGACACCCGCGAGATATCATTGCGCAAAAGGTCCACGATCATCAGGTTTTCCGCCTGGCCTTTGGCGCTTGCCCGCAACTCCTCGGCCAATTCGGCATCCCGCACCGGGTCCGCGTCGCGCGGCGCTGTGCCCTTCATCGGTCGCGCTTCGATCCGCCCGCTGGCATCCAGCGCAATGAACAGTTCAGGGCTGCGCGACACCAGAACTGGCCCAACCCCCAGATCGACAAAGGCCCCGTGCCCCACCGCCTGCCGCGCCCGCAACGCGCCATAAAGGCCCAAAGCCGACCCTGTCAGCCGCGTCTGCATCGGAAAGGTCAGGTTGATCTGATAGCAATCGCCCGCCGCGATATAGCCCATCACATGGTCCATCGCCGCGTCGTACTCGGCCCGGCTGACCAGCGGTTGCAGAGGCTCCAGCGCCACGCCCTGCCCCGCTTCCGCCGCCTGCGCCAGCATGGGCCGGGCATCGGCAGGGCCGTCATAAACGCCAAAGGCCAGCAAAGGCGTTTTTTCCCGCGTGGGCATCAAGGGCAGAAGTCGCGGCTCCAAGGCATAGCCTGCCTCATAGGACAGGTAGCCCGCCACCCATTTGCCCGCTGCCCGTGCCGCGTCCAGCACCGCCAAGGCGCGAACAACATCATCCGCATCGCGTGCCACGACCAACCGTTCAGCGCCGTCAAACAGCGCGGGCCGCCCGCCCGGTCCATCTTCGCACAGGATCACGCCGTCATTCCCCAATGTTGCCCATCCCACCTAGAGCCTTCGCAACCCCCTTGCCAGTGGCTTCCCGCCGCACCACCCGCAAAATACGACCCAAACCCGCCAAACGGCCTGCATTCTGGGCGAATGACCCGGATTTCTGTAATTATCTATTCAACACTTGCCAGACTGTAAAATTAGCGGTTCCATGGTCGCAGGGACGGCAAAACGCCGCACCGCCACGGGCCTCGCCCGGGCACCAATAAAAACGAACAACCAACGGTTCGGAGGGAAATGTAATGGCATCGGATGACTATACCGATAAAGCGGCCCATGAGGACATGAAGGTCCTGCATGGCATGGGCTATGCCCAAGAGCTTTCACGCTCTATGTCGAAATTCTCAAACTTCGCGATCTCGTTCTCGATCATCTGCATTCTGTCGGGCGGCATCAACTCTTTCGCCCAAGCCATCGCTTCCGTCGGCGGCGCGGGCGCTGGTATCGGCTGGATCGTCGGCTGCCTGTTGTCGGGCATGTTCGCGCTGGCAATGGCGCAAATCGCATCGGCCTTTCCCACCGCGGGCGGGCTTTACCATTGGGCGTCGATCTTGGGCGGCCGGTTCTGGGGCTGGCTGACGGCCTGGCTGAACCTGCTGGGCCTGATCACCGTTCTGGGCGCCATCAACATCGGCACCGCCTATTTCTTCCAAGGCACGTTCGGGGCGATGTTCGGCACCACAGGCGCGGATGGGGCCATCACGCCCTGGCCTTCGGCGGATATGGAAATCGTGACCTTCGTGGCGATCATCACCATCTTCCAAGCCGTTCTGAACCACGTCGGCATCAAGGTGACAACCTTCCTGACCGACATCTCGGGCTACATCATCTTCGCCGCCACTGCGGTTCTTGTGGTGGCCTGCCTGATCTACGCGCCCGCCATTGACATCTCGCGTCTGTGGACCTTCACCAACTACTCGGGTGATGCTGGCAACGGCACCTTCCCGCAATCGGACAACATGGGCTATCTGTTCCTGCTGTGCCTGTTGCTGCCGGTTTACACCATCACCGGCTATGACGCATCGGCCCATACCTCTGAAGAAACCAAGAACGCAGCCACCTCGGTGCCCAAGGGCATCGTGAACGCGGTGTTCTGGTCCTCGCTGGTGGGCTGGATCATGGTCTGTGCCATCACTTTGGCCATTCCGGATATGGACGTCGCCGCCAAGCAGGGCTTTGGCATGTTCTTTGGCACCATGGACGCCATCATGCCCGATGGTCTGAAGCTGGTGATCTACATCGGCATCCTGATTGCGCAATTCCTGTGCGGTCTGGCAACTGTCACATCGGCCTCGCGGATGCTGTTTGCTTTTGCGCGCGACAACGGCATGCCCGTCGGGTCAAAGGCGCTGGCCACCGTGTCGCCGAAGTTCCGCACCCCGGTGCATGCGATCTGGACAGCAGCTGTGCTGTGCATCCTTTACGTGGTGCTGGCGATGTCGATCAAGATCGCCGGAACCTCGATCTACGTCATCGTGGTGAACTCGACGCTGGTGTTCCTGTTCCTCTCGTTCACCATTCCGTTGGTGGCCGGTCTGTTTGCCTATGGCACCGCCAAATGGCCGGCTCCCGGCCCTTGGGCAATGTCTGCGGGCGTCTATAAACTGGTCACGGTTTTGTCGGTGGTCGGCATGGGCGTGATCCTGTTCATCGCCGTCGCCCCACCGAACGAGCGTGTGCTTTACGTCGTTGTCGGCTTCGTCGCGCTGGCGCTGGTGCTGTGGGTGGCGGTCGAAAACCGCCGCTTTGAAGGCCCGCCAACCGGCGACCGCATCGCCGCCCGCAAAGCCGTGATTGCCGCGGCAGAGGCTGCGGTGGGCCAGAAAGGCTGAAGCCGCGAGACTTGAAACGAAGGCGGCCAGACGCACTGGCCGCCTTTTCCATTTGGACAAGCCGATGACCTATCTCCTGCTGAAGGCCGCTATTTCCGGCATCCTGATCGCTCTGGCCTCCGAGGTCGCCCGGCGCAATGCAGGCATCGGCGCGCTGATTGCGTCCTTGCGCTGGTGTCGGTGCTGGGGATGATCTGGCTGTGGCGCGACAGTCATGATGCGGTGCGTATGGCCGATCATGTTGGTGCGACCCTGTGGTACATCGCGCCGTCGATCCCGATGTTCCTGCTGATCCTCATCTGCTGCGGCATGGCTGGGGGTTCTGGGCGCCGCTGGGCGCGGGCTGCGCACTGGCGTTCGGGCTGTATCTGTTGATGCTGTGGGCCGCCAACCGCTGGGGCATCCCGCTTTAGCCCGATTCCCCCGCATCGCCTCTTGCGCCCCGGCACGCGGCGACTATAACCCGCAAAGTTTTGCGCTATGGGGGCCGCTATGCCAAAAAGAACCGACATCAAATCCATCATGATCATCGGTGCGGGCCCCATCGTCATCGGTCAGGCCTGTGAGTTCGACTACTCAGGGGCTCAGGCCTGCAAAGCCCTGCGCGAAGAAGGCTATCGAGTAATCCTGGTCAACTCGAACCCCGCGACGATCATGACCGATCCGGGGCTGGCAGATGCCACCTATATCGAACCGATCACCCCCGAAGTCGTTGCCAAGATCATCGAAAAGGAACGCCCCGACGCCCTGTTGCCCACCATGGGCGGACAGACCGGTCTGAACACCGCGCTGGCGCTGGCCGACATGGGCGTGCTGGACAAATTCAACGTCGAACTGATTGGCGCCAAGCGCGAAGCCATCGAGATGGCAGAGGATCGCAAACTGTTCCGCGAGGCGATGGACCGCATCGGTCTGGAAAATCCCAAGGCCACCATCATCGCCGCCCCGAAACTGCCCAACGGCAAGTATGACATTTCCGCAGGAGTCGCAGAGGCACTTGCGGCCATCGAATACGTCGGCCTGCCCGCGATCATTCGTCCCGCCTTCACCCTTGGCGGCACTGGCGGAGGCGTCGCCTACAACCGCGACGACTATGAGGCGATCTGCCGGAGCGGGCTTGAGGCCAGCCCGATGGCGCAGATTTTGGTCGACGAATCCCTGCTCGGCTGGAAAGAGTTCGAGATGGAGGTGGTCCGCGACACAGCCGACAACGCCATCATCATCTGCGCGATTGAAAACATCGACCCCATGGGCGTGCATACCGGCGACAGCATCACCGTCGCCCCGGCCCTGACCCTGACCGATAAAGAGTATCAGATCATGCGCAACGGCTCCATCGCCGTGCTGCGCGAAATCGGCGTGGAAACCGGCGGGTCCAACGTGCAATGGGCCATCAACCCCGCCGATGGCCGCATGGTTGTGATCGAGATGAACCCGCGCGTGTCGCGTTCGTCTGCACTGGCGTCCAAGGCCACCGGCTTCCCCATCGCCAAAGTCGCCGCGAAACTCGCGGTCGGCTACACGCTGGACGAGTTGGACAACGACATCACCAAGGTCACGCCGGCGTCGTTTGAACCCTCCATCGACTATGTCGTCACCAAGATCCCGCGCTTTGCGTTTGAGAAATTCCCGGGGTCGGAACCGAACCTGACCACCGCGATGAAATCGGTGGGCGAGGTGATGGCGATTGGCCGCACCATCCACGAGTCGATGCAAAAGGCACTGGCCAGCTTGGAAACCGGCCTGTCCGGCTTTGACGAGATTGCCATCGAAGGTGCCACGAATGATGCGTCGGGCCGCGCCGCGATCACGCATGCGCTGTCCAAAGCCACCCCCGACCGTCTGCGCGTCATTGCCCAAGCCATGCGCCACGGGTTGTCGGACGATGAAATCAACGCCATCACCTCTTTCGATCCGTGGTTCCTCGCCCGCATCCGCGAGATCATCGACATCGAGGCGCAGGTGCGTCGCGACGGCCTGCCACTGGATGCCGCAGGCATCCGCCGCCTCAAGATGATGGGCTTCACCGATGCCCGCCTTGCCACCCTGACCGGCCGGGATGAGGCGCAAATCCGCCGCGCCCGCGTGCGCTTGGGCGTGGTGGCCGTCTTCAAACGCATCGACACCTGCGCCGCCGAGTTTGAGGCGCAGACACCCTATATGTACTCCACCTACGAAGCCCCTGCGATGGGTGACGTGGAATGCGAAGCCCGGCCCTCGAATGCCAAAAAGGTCGTCATCCTTGGCGGCGGCCCCAACCGCATCGGGCAGGGCATCGAGTTCGACTATTGCTGCTGCCACGCCTGTTATGCGCTGACGGCGGCGGGCTATGAAACCATCATGGTCAACTGCAACCCTGAAACCGTATCGACCGATTACGACACCTCGGATCGCCTCTATTTCGAACCCCTCACGCTGGAACATGTGTTGGAAATCCTGCGGGTTGAGCGGGAAAACGGCACCCTTCACGGCGTCATCGTGCAATTCGGCGGCCAAACCCCGCTGAAACTGGCCAATGCCCTGCACGCCGAAGGCATCCCGATCCTTGGCACCACCCCGGACGCCATTGATCTGGCCGAAGACCGCGAGCGGTTCCAGCAACTGTTGCACAAGCTGAACCTGAAACAGCCGCACAACGGCACCGCCCGTTCGCGCGACGAGGCTTTTGCCGTGGCCAAAGACGTCGGTTATCCGTTGGTCATCCGCCCCTCCTTCGTCTTGGGTGGCCGCGCGATGGAGATCATCCGTGACGACGCCCAGCTTGAACGCTATATCCGCACCGCCGTGCAGGTGTCGGGGGACAGCCCCGTCCTGCTCGACAGCTATCTGTCCGGTGCCATTGAGGTTGACGTGGATGCGTTAAGCGATGGTAAATCCGTGCATGTCGCTGGAATCATGGAACATATCGAAGAGGCTGGCGTGCATTCCGGCGATTCGGCCTGCTGCCTACCGCCGCATTCACTGTCGCCAGAGACGATTGCCGAACTCAAAGCCCAAACCGTCCAGATGGCGCTTGCCCTCAACGTTGTCGGCCTGATGAACGTGCAATTCGCCATCAAGGATGGCGTGATCTACGTGCTGGAGGTCAACCCCCGCGCGTCCCGCACCGTGCCTTTCGTCGCCAAAGCCACCGACTCTGCCATCGCCGCCATCGCGGCCCGCCTGATGGCAGGCGAGCCGATGTCGAACTTCCCCATGCGCGCCGCCTATCCCGCAGGTGTCGGCCCCGACACGCCGCTGCCCTTGGCCGATGCCTTCACCCTGGCCGACCCGATCACCCCTTGGTTCAGCGTCAAGGAAGCCGTCCTCCCCTTCGCCCGCTTCCCCGGCGTTGATCCGGTTCTGGGGCCAGAAATGCGCTCCACCGGTGAAGTCATGGGCTGGGACCGCACCTTCGCGCTGGCATTCCTGAAGGCGCAAATGGGCGCGGGCGTGATCCTGCCCGACGCAGGCCGTGCTTTTGTGTCGATCAAGGACATGGACAAAACCCCCGCCTTCGCCGCCGCCATGACCGACCTTGTTTCGATGGGATTCGAGATCGTCGCCACCAAAGGCACAGCCGCCTGGCTGGTGTCGGTTGGGGTTCCGGCCACCAACGTGAACAAGGTCTATGAAGGCCGCCCGAACATCGTGGACCGCTTGAAAAACAACGACATCGCCATGGTGATGAACACCACCGAAGGCACGCAGGCGGTGTCCGACAGCCGCGACATCCGCCGTGTCGCCCTGATGGACAAGATCCCCTATTTCACCACCGCTGCGGCCAGTATTGCCGTGGTGGAGGCGATGAAGGCCCGGGGTGAAGGGTACGGGGTTCGGACGTTGCAGGGGTGAGGGACGGCGGCGCTTTTGGCGCCGCGAAGACGCTCCAGTGCAGCTTTTTCTGTCTCGAACGCCCGCGCGCAACTGCGCGGGCTGCATGGCTTTATATTTCGGCACGATCGCAATGCGCTGTCACGCAGGGGGACTGGCGTTTATGTGCAGCGCAAGGCCTGCAGATTGAGAGAGATCAAGCTCTTTACGAAAGCATCTACATTGGTGCTTGGCTGATGATCATATTCGGCGCGTCGCCCTTTGGATCGGGGTTCTTTGGTGCAAACGGTGATACCGCCGCTGATGATGGTGCGGCCCTTGCCGCTGGATATTTGGGCCACAGCACTGGCGGCGAAGCAATTGATCGAGGCGTTTGCGTCGTTTTTCTGGGCATTACCGTCGCAGTTTTCTTTGCGGAGCCAGCAAAAACCTCCCTTCCTCCGCGCGCTGCGTAGGGACGGCAAGCTGACGCAGAGATCACGGGAACCTCCCGGACACCTCCCACTTGACATACGCCCCCAAATCCCCCATTTGCACCCCATCGGAGTGCCCGTGCCGCGTGAGCATGTGTAAGGCCCCGAGACTGGTTCCCACCGCACGCAGGGGTTCCGCGACCGTCACGGTATGGGGCAAGCGCCCGGTGCGAGGGGCCGTCGCTTCCCACTGCCGCCCCTGTTTGGGGGTGGAAGGCGGCTGCTGGCTGCCGGAAAGACTGATATGACCACCACTTTCGCAGACTTGGGGCTTTCTCCCACCATATTGAAAGCACTTGAAAAAACCAACCACAAGATGCCGTCGCCGATTCAGGTGCAGGCGATTCCGCACATCATGGCGGGCAAGGATCTGATGGGTCTGGCACAAACCGGCACCGGCAAGACCGCTGCCTTTGGCCTGCCGCTGCTGCACCGCATCCTTGATCTGGGCCACCCGCCTGCGCCGAAAACCGTGCGCGCCCTGATCCTGGCCCCCACCCGCGAATTGGTCGCACAAATCGCTGATAACCTTGAGGTTTTCACCAAGGGCACCTCGGTCAAAGTGGCCATGGTCGTTGGCGGCGCAAGCCTGTTCAAGCAGGCCGAACGGCTCAAGCGCGGCGCGGACATTCTGGTCGCCACCCCCGGCCGTCTGATCGACCTGCTGGAGCGTGGCGATGTGTCGCTGCACGCCACGGGCTACCTTGTGCTGGACGAGGCCGACCACATGCTCGACATGGGTTTCATCCACTCCTTGCGGAAGATCGCCAAGCATATTCCCCTGAAACGTCAGACACTTCTGTTCTCGGCCACCATGCCGAAGGACATCGAAGAACTGGCATCAACCTATCTGCAAAACCCGATCAAAGTGCAGGTTGCCCCCCCGGGCAAGCCGGTGGAGCGGATTGATCAGGGCGTGCATTACCTGCCGACGGGCGACAAAGCGACGGTGCTGAAAGAGTACCTGCTGAAGCATCCGGGCGAGCAGGCGTTGGTGTTTGGCCGCACCAAGCATGGTTCAGAGAAACTTATGAAATTGCTGGTAACATGGGGCTTCAAGGCTGGATCCATCCACGGCAACAAAAGCCAAAACCAGCGTGATCGGACGTTGACGGAATTCCGCAACGCCGAGCTGGATGTCCTTGTGGCCACCGACGTGGCGTCGCGCGGGATTGATATTCCGGGCGTGCGCTATGTTTACAATTTCGACATGCCAAACGTGCCGGAAAATTATGTGCACCGCATTGGCCGCACCGCGCGGGCTGGCAAAGAGGGAACTTCGATTTCCTTCTGCGCTCCAGCCGAGATGGGTGAACTGCAAGCCATTGAAAAGCTGCTGAAAAAACAGATCCCGATTCTGGGTGGTGCTCCTTGGGCTGCCGATATTGTTGCAGCAGCACCGAAAGCTGGCCAAAATCGCGGTCAGCGTCCGGCGCAGGGTCGCGGTGGCCAGAAGGTGGGATCACAGCCGATCCAGCGCGCGGCACCCGGCAAACCCGGCGCAAAACCCGCGGCAAAACCCAAACCTGCGGGTGGCAGCTTCGCCCCGCGTCGTGCAGACGGTGCCGCAAAGCCGCGCTCTGCATCGCGCAGCCCACGCTGATGACAAAAGCGCCCGGATCAGTCCGGGCGCTTTTTCACTAGCTGACTTCGTCTTCGAGGTTCAGCTTCATATCCAGCAGAACCTGTTGAATCGCCAAGGTTTCCCGCAACATCCGCTTGGCCTCGTTGTTCGAAATCACCCCATCGCCAATCGCTATGTTGTATTCCGACATCAGCATCGCGAACCGTTGCGCCAGAGCGACGACGTCCTGATTGACGCCCTTGGACTCGGCATTCCGTTTTTCATTGTCATAAGACATCGTGATGCCGCGCAGGTCGGCCAAGGCCGCTGTGACATGCGGGAACCGCGATCCGGCCTCCAGCAGCGCCACAACGTCGATGGGCATGAAGCGGTCATTATGTTCATCGGAATCAGAGTAATAGCGGCCCAACGTGGCCTTGGACTTGCCTGTCAACGTGCAGGCGGCTTCGATGCCTACGTCTTTGACAAGGGCTTCGGTGTGCTTTTTGAGATAGCTTTCGATACTCATGATGCGCCTTCGCTCACTCAAACTCTCGAACCGGGGAATTCGTTTCCTCTTTTCCCATTAATGCGGTCGCAACCCTTTGTCATTGATAAAGGTGTTCCGGGTGACCGGATCAGTAGCGAGTGGTCGGCGTCCCCAGCGCCGACTTGGGTGGGGGTCCGCCGTGCTTTTGTCCCGTTGGGGGCGACTTTGGCTCGCCACGGTCGCGCGGCGGGCCTGTCAGTCGTGTGTGATGTTCGGTAGTTTCTGGTTGCAGTTGTAAACGGTTCTGACAGCCCGCAGTGCGCCCCCACTCTTGTTGTGTCTTGCTTGCTTGGCCTTGCGTGGCCACCACGGCTTGGGTTAAATCGAGGTCATGGCAAAGCTTTACTTCAATTACTCGACAATGAATGCGGGGAAATCGACCTCGCTGCTGCAGGCCTCGCATAACTATCGTGAGGGGGGTATGGCGACCTATCTGATCACCGCGCAGTTTGACAACCGCGCGGGTGAGGGTCGGATTGCTTCGCGCATCGGGATCGGTGAACCTGCCGACACCTTTGGCCCGGATGAGGATTTGTTTGAAAAGCTGACGGCGCGGTTTGCAAATGGCAAAGTGGCCTGCGTTTTCATTGATGAATCACAATTCCTGACTCAAACGCAAGTGTGGCAACTGGCCCGCGCTGTAGATGATCTGGGCGTGCCGGTAATGTGTTACGGCTTGCGCGTGGATTTTCAGGGCAACTTGTTTCCCGGTTCGGCGGCCTTGCTGGCTTGGGCGGATGAAATGCGCGAAGTCCGTACCATTTGTCACTGCGGCAAGAAGGCCACGATGGTGATACGGCGCGGCCCGGATGGACGCGCGCTGCGGGAGGGGGAGCAGGTGCAGATCGGCGGCAATGAGACTTATGTGTCACTCTGCCGCCGCCATTGGCGCGAGGCGGTCGAAGGCTAAGCCGGCGTTCGCGCCCGCAGCGCGATCATCAGACCTGCGGCTACAATCATCACCATGCCAAGCACGGCCAGCCCGCTGAGGGTTTCACCCCAGATGGCCCAGGACCAAAAGGCACTTGCGGGCAGGATCACATATTCGAACACAGAAACCCGGGTGGCATCGGCCAACTGGTAGGCCCGCACCATCATGCCGACCCCAATCAGCGACCCTGCAGCCTGTACGAAAGTCCAGAACCAGAAGCCTTGGGTCGGCCAGACCGGGCCGCGCTGCAAGAACCCTTCGGCGCCTGTGGGCACTGCAATCGGCATCAGCGTCAGCACCACCATGCCGATCACGCCAATTACCCCAAGCGCCAGAAAGAAGCCCGCCAGAAGGGTTTCCGCGCTTTCCTGTGGGCACCATTTGCGGGTGGCGATGTTGCCCATCGCATACATAGCGCCCGCGATGACAGGCAGCAATGCAGGCAGTGACGCCCCAGACATGGCTTCTGGGCCCAACACCAACACAACACCCGCAAACCCCAGCACAACAGCGATAATCCGGAAAGGTCCGATGTGTTCGCCGTAGGCCAGACGCGAGATAAGCAGCACGAAAATCGGTGCCGTGAACAGGCCCGCCGCCACCAAAGCCACCGGCAGGAACGCCAGCGCGCCAAAGTAGATCACCATCGCCAGCCCGTGAATGGTGGATCGCGCCACCACTGCGCGCAGATCGACCGGTCGCAGCCGCAGCCCCAAAGGCACTGCCGCAAGCGCCAGCAAAACCATTGCCATTGCGGTTCTGGTAAAGTGGAACTGCCACAGCCCGGCTTCCGCCGCGATCACCCGCACGTAATTGTCGGTAAACCCGATGATGGTGGCGTAAATCAGGATCAGCCCCGCCGCGCGCAAGGTTTGGTCTTTGGTCGGGGTCATCGGGCGATCCTTGGCTGTACCTGTCCACTCAACCGCGACCAATGTCATATTGCGCGCCAGAAAGCGACATTTCGCGCGGTCAGGGAACCACAGATGCCGATTGCGCGGACGGCCCACCACCGCATTGTGAACGCGGCCCCCATCAGCTAACCTTTGTGAAACAACCCAAAGGGTCGCCCCCGCGCCATGACTGCGCTGAAGAAATACCAACGACTTGAAAGCTCTGGTCTGTGGCGCGACCGCCCGGAGGCGCAGCTGCGCGAGGTGGTGGTGGGTTTGCGCGAGGCCACCTTGATGCTGTCAGATCCGAGAACCGAAATGGCACTGGCGCAATGGTCTTTGCCCGCATTGATCCGGCTGAATCCCGGCGTGTTTCCCGCACTGTTTGGCCCCAGCGATGATGGCACCGAATGTGTCGAAATCGACGACCCCGAGATGATTACAGCGTTGGAAACAGTGCGCTCCGCGTTGGAGCGTCGTCGCCCGCGCCGGGGACGCTTGCGCGGTGCCATTGTTGGCGGCAGTGCGGTGGCGGTGGCGATCTTGGCCGTGTTCTGGCTTCCGGCCAAGCTGGTCGATTACACCGCCGCGATGCTGCCGGCGGCCACACGAGCCGATCTGGGCGGCATGGCTCTGGCAGATCTGGTCAAGCTGACAGGTTCACCCTGCGGCAGCAAACCCGGGCTGGCGGCCGCCACAGCTTTGGCAGGGCGGTTGAACGCGGCGTTGCCGCCCAAGGTGGTGGTCCTGCGTGATGGGCTCACCCGACCTTTGACCCTGCCCGGAAACATCATCGCCTTGCCTGCGGCATTGCTGGAAAAGGCCGATGGCCCAGATGCTATTGCGGGCTTTGTTTTGGTGGAGCAGCAAAGGGCGCTGACGCTGGACCCCACCCGTGCCCTGCTGCAACATGCTGGGCTGTTGGCAACCGTGCGGCTTTTGGCCAGCGGGTCGATGTCGCCGAACGCCCTTGTCGGATATGGCCAAACCCTGATGGTACCAGACCCGGCCCCCCTTTCCGACACCGCCGTGTTGGGGGCCTTCCACAGCGCGGGCCTGTCCACCACTCCCTACGCTTATGAGATTGATCCTACGGGCGAAACCTCATTGCCGCTGATCGAGGCTGATCCTTTCCCCGGCGGGTCGGTGCCACCCGTGCTGGACGATGCGGGGTGGCTGGAGTTGCAGGCGATCTGCACCGAATAGCCATGAAAAAGCCCCCCGGCAGAACCGGAGGGCCAAGGTTGTTTGCAACCGCTTAACGCAGAAAGGCGTCGCCAAAGCCTGCGTTGCGGGCCTTCGACAGCGCTGCTTGCGCATCCGCCGTCGATCCAAACGGCCCCGCCAGAACAATTTCCAGCGCCTTGCCGCCCTTATTCATTCTGCTTTTCGCCACCGGCAATCCCAGTGCCGACAACCGCTGCGCCGCGCCTTGCGCATTGGCCGGCACGCCAAAAGTGCCGACCTGCAGCCAAACCTTGCCGCTGGCCTTGCCGCGGGGTTGCACCGGTTCAGTGGCGGCGTTGCGGGTCGAGACGGTGACCTTCTTGCCCTTTTTCTTCTTGCCCTGATCCGCCACCAATTGCGCAGGCACGTCTGGCGTCCAGATCTGATCTTGCGCGGCCCGCCCCGTGGCAGTGCCACGGCCCCGGTTGGGGTTCAGACGATCATCGGTCCACGCCGCTTTGTAGCCGCGCGGCATCGCGGGGGCTGCGTCAGCCGCCGCATGGTCTTGTGCGGGTGCCGTGCCGCCCGTCAAAACCCGGCCAGACCCGTCGGCCACGCGCTGATCGTCCAGCGAAGCGCCAACCCGAGCACCATCGGCATAGATCGGCGGACGCCAACCGCTCAGGCTGCCATCGCCACGGGTACACACCACTGCGGTGCCACCATTGGTCAGCCGCACGCGCTGCGGCACCGGGGCGGAACTGTAGCAGCCAATCTTTCCCTGCGGAACGCCGGAACCTGCAACGACCTCATAAGTCTGACGCGGCGCGGTTTCGACATCGGGTGCAGGCTGCGCGACCACCCGGGGCACCACCGGCGGCGGCGCATAGACGCTGCGCTGTTGCGGCAGGCTGGCGATGGTTTCCATCGGGGCGTTGGCTGCCGGGCGCACGACGGGGATCACCAACGGCGCGGCCTTGGCCACAGCGGCCGGGGCTGGGGCAACTGCGGGCGCATCTTCGGCCATCTCAATCGCGGCGCGTGCGGCGCTGGACGGCGGCAATCCGCACAGCACTTTGCGGTCGCGGCTGACGCGCGGAACCCAAGTCGCCCGACCGCCATAACCGGCCTTCAGAAACACGCAGCCCCGGCTATCGACATATTGCTGGCCCTTGAAACCCGCCGGCGGATTCTCGGCAGGACCACCGATTTGGGCAACAGTCTGCGCCTGCGCAGCGAACGGACCGACTGCCACCGAGAACACGGCGACGGACAAAGCTTTCAAAAACATGGACTACCCCCGAGTAGTAATGGGGCCAGAATGCGTCAAGATTGTTTCCGAGTAAAGGGGGCTGGCCTTTATTTAGTACCAAACATGCGGTCGCCCGCATCCCCTAGCCCCGGAACGATATATCCATGGTCGTTCAGATGGCTGTCCACTGCTGCTGTGACGATCGGCACGTCAGGATGCGCTTCTTTCATCCGCGCAATGCCCTCGGGCGCGGCCAACAGGCACAGAAACCGGATATTCTTCGCACCCGATTGTTTCAAAAGCGTAATCGCCGCAACGGATGAGTTGCCGGTGGCAAGCATCGGATCGACCACAATCGAAAGCCGCTCTTCCAGATGATCGGGCAGTTTGCAGTAGTATTGCACCGGTTGCAGCGTTTCCGGATCACGGTACAATCCGACAAATCCCACCCGCGCCGCCGGGATCAATTCCAGAATGCCATCCAGCAACCCGTTGCCTGCGCGCAAGATCGAAATCAGCGCCAGCTTCTTGCCATCAATCGTCGGCGCGTCCATCGGCTCGATCGGGGTTTCGATCCGCTTGGTGGTCATCGGCAACTCGCGCGTGACCTCATAGGCCAGCAACAGACTGATCTCGCGCAGCAGCTTGCGAAAGCTGGCAGTCGAGGTGTCTTTCTCGCGCATCAGGGTCAGCTTGTGCTGCACCAAAGGGTGCGAAACGACGGTCAGATGATCCAGCATAGCCTACTCCAGCGTTTTCAGAATTCGGGTCTTGGTATCGGTGTCACAAAAGGCCGCGTCAAGCGAGGTGAGGGCGATCTTTTCAAAAACGCCCTCGTCCCAATCAAAAGCACGGTGCAACATCTCATATTCCCGCGCCATGGTGGTATGGAAAAACGGCGGATCGTCAGTGCTGATCGTTACCTTGACGCCCCGATGGAACATCTCGCCAATCGGATGCTTGGCAAAGCTGGGATAGATCCCCAGCGCGACGTTCGATCCCGGGCAAATCTCCAGCACCACGCCACGTTCGGCGATCTCTTCGACCAACGCCATATCTTCAATCGCGCGCACACCGTGGCCGATGCGTTCCGCGCCCAGATCGTTCATCGCCGCGCGCACCTCTTCGGGCCCATTCCACTCGCCCGCATGGGCCGTGATCCGCAGACCCGCCTCGCGCGCGGCATCAAAGGACCACAGGAAATCCTTCAGCGCGCCAACTTTTTCATCCCCCGCGATGCCAAAGCCAGTGATGAAATTCCCCGCTGTTTCGGCCGCGCAGCGCACGGTTTGCCGCGCCTTTTCCGGCCCGAAATGCCGGATGCAGGTGACAACCCCGCGCAGGGTGATTCCGAACTCCGCCTCGGCCTTCGCAGCTGCCTCTTGGATCGCATGCAGATATTCCCGCCACGCCCCCAGATCGCGCCCGCCGCAAAAATCAGGCGACAGGAAGGTTTCGCTGTAAACCACCCCGCTGGCAGCACTTTCCTCCAGAACCGCCAGTGTCAGGCGGTAGAAATCCTCAGGCTTCTGCAAAGTGGTGCATGCGGCCTCGTAGACCTTCAGGAAATTCCAGAAATCAGTGAAGCGATAGCTGCCGTCCTCGTTGAAAATCCCCGACAGGTCGAGCCTCTTTTCCTTCGCCAGCCCCCGAATGAAAGCAGGCGGAGCGCCCCCTTCCAGATGCAGGTGCAACTCAATCTTCGGCAACTGAAACAAATCTTCCATCCTTTGTGCTCACGTAATCCGGCAGTCTTGTAGCCGCCAATCAAAGGAACGATCGTCCCAAACCCTGCCCAGCAACGCCCAAGTGGGTCGCCACCGACGCCGCCACATCGACAAACCCGCAGTGGCCGATCCCCCCCGTTCCCGCACCCGCGCACAAAACCGGCACCCGCTCGCGCGTGTGTTCGGTGCCACGAAACGTCGGGTCATTGCCATGGTCGGCCGTGAATATCACCAGATCACCCGGCGTGATCTTAGCAAGCAACGCCGCCACCCGGCCGTCAAACCACTCCAGCGCCCGCGCGTAACCCGCCACGTTGCGGGGATGACCATAAAGGCTGTCAAACTCAACAAAGTTGGCAAAGGTCAAGGATCCATCATCGGCCTCGTCCATCAATCGGTCGAGATGATCGAAAAGATCAGCGTCGTTCTTGCCCTTCCAAAGCCGCCCCACGCCTTTCATCGAAAAGATATCACCAATCTTGCCAATCGCATGGGTGCTGCGCCCTGCGCCCGCCACCCAGTCCAGAAGGGTCGGCGCGGGAGGGTCCATCGCGTAATCATGCCGGTTGGCAGTGCGCGTGAACGCCCCCGGCGCGCCGGTAAAGGGCCGCGCGATCACCCGGCCCACCTTCATCGCATGCAGGTGCGGGGCCAAGTCCTGACAAAGCTTCAGCAACCGCTCCAACCCAAACGCCTCCTCATGCGCGGCAATCTGGAACACCGAATCCGCAGAGGTGTAGCAAATGGGCCAACCCGTGCGCAGATGGTCTGCAAAGTGCTGCTCGATGATCGGCACGCCCGAGGCATGGCAATTGCCCAAAATCCCGTCAGTGCCTGCCAAGCGGCAGACCAAGGCCACCAGTTCTTCTGAAAACGCAGGCACTCGATCGGGGAAATAGGTCCAGTCCCACGGCACCGGCACACCCGCCAATTCCCAATGCCCCGACGGCGTGTCCTTGCCGCGCGACACCTCGGTCGCAGCCCCCCACCGCCCCGTAGGCGTCAAACAAAAACCCGGCGCGGTCAAACCTGACGAAAGCGAAATCGCCGCCCCCAACCCCAAAGCGTCCAATACCGGCATCCGCAGCGGCCCCGACCGCCCCTGATCGGCCCGCCCCTCGGCGCAAGCCTGCGCGATATGGCCCAACGTGTTCGCGCCTGCGTCGCCAAACGCCGCCGCATCCGGCGCGCCGCCGATGCCGACCGAATCCATCACCACCAGAAATGCGCGCGTCATTCAGGCGACCCTTTTGATGATCAGCCCGGGGTCCGGCGGGGCGACCGGCCCCATCAGATAGGCCGCCTGAACCGCCGCGATTGCCGCATCGGCCTGGCTTTCGGTGGCCGCATGCACCATGCAAAGCGGATCGCCCGCGCCGATATCCTCGCCAATCCCCGCCAGATCGGACAACCCGACCGATGGGTTGACCTTATCGCCTTCGCGTTGCCGTCCGCCGCCAAGACCCACAACCGCCAGCCCCAACGCCTGCCCATCAATGGTCTGCACGAACCCCGGCCCAAGCGAGGGCACCTCGCGGATCACCGTGGCCGCAGGCAGCCTGTCCGGCCAGCGTTCGACAAAATCCAAAGGCCCGCCCTGCGCCGCGACCATCCGGCCAAACCATTCCGCCGCCGCCCCTGATTCCAGCGCCTGCTCAATCCGCCCAGCCCCGTCCGCCGCATCCGCCGCAAGCCCACCCAGCGCCAAAGCCTCGCCGCCCAGCGCCATGGTGATGTCCCAAAGGGCCGCATTGACGGATGTGCCCGTCAGCGTCTCCATGACCTCGATCACTTCAAGCGCATTGCCCGCCGCCGTGGCCAAAGGCTGCGACATGTCGGTGATCAACGCAGACGTCATGCACCCCGCCCCCTGCGCCGTAGCCACCAGTGCCTGCGCCAAAGCTTCCGCCTCTGCCAGCGTTTTCATGAACGCGCCGGACCCACATTTCACATCCAGAACAAGTGCTTCCAGCCCCGCCGCCAGCTTTTTCGACAGGATTGACGCGGTGATCAGGTCAATCGACTCCACCGTTCCAGTCACGTCGCGCACCGCATAAAGGCGCCGATCCGCTGGCGCGATTTCAGCAGACGCCGACACGATGGCGCAGCGCACTGACGTCAATTGCGACCGCACCTGATCCTCGGTCAGGCCGGTCTTGAACCCCGGGATCGCCTCCAGCTTGTCCAGCGTGCCCCCGGTATGCCCCAGTCCCCGCCCCGAAATCATCGGCACATAGGCCCCACAAGCGGCAAGTGCCGGGGCCAGCATCAGCGACACGCAATCGCCGATCCCCCCTGTCGAATGCTTGTCCAGTACCGGGCCAGGCATGTCCCACTGCAGCACATGGCCAGAGTCTCGCATCGCCCGGGTCAAGTCGACGCGGCCAACCTCACCCAAACCCTTCAGCAACACCGCCATCGCAAAGGCCCCGGCCTGCGCGTCGGACACCGCCCCATCAGCGAGCCCCCGCGCAAACCATTGCAGCTCTTCTGCGGTTGGCACCCGGCCTTCGCGCAGCTTCACGATGATGGCGCGGGCGTCCATCAGACCTTGTCCATATGCGACGCGGTGAACACGCCGGGCAGCAGTTCCGCCACCGTCAACACGCGTTGCTTGCCTTCGGTGGTGCACAAAGTCACCTTCACATCCTGTGCCGCAAACTCGGCGATCTTCTGCCGACAACCGCCGCAGCAAGGCACCGGCTCGGGGCTGTCCGCGATCACGAAAATCTCGGCAATCCGGCTGTCACCTGCCGCGATCATCGCAGCAATTGCCCCCGCCTCGGCACAGGTGCCCTCCGGATACGCAACGTTTTCGACATTGCAGCCCTGATGCACTCGCCCCTCCACCGACAGGATCGCTGCCCCAACCTTGAACCTCGAATAGGGCGCATAGGCGCGCAGTCTTACTTCGGTCGCCGCTTGCAGCAGGTTCATCACAGCCTCACATTTTTGACCAATCGGTTCATAAGTGTGATCCGCCAGCGCCCAAAGCGCAAGCGCCGCGCATTCAAGACAATTTGGCAAAAATTTGGTTTCATCTTGGCAAAAGTATCCCGGGGGCCCGGGGGCTGGCCCCCGGCGCAAATCGAGCAAACCTACATCACCTCAGTCGCAGGATTCCCCGGCAGTGACACTTCCATCAGCAGCAAATCTGCCGAGCAGTCGCTGTAGCGTGTCGCCATCCCCGGTGGGATCACAAAGGCATCTCCCGGTGTCAGCCGGTACGGCTCTTTGCCCTCGCCCTCCAAGGTCATCTCGCCCGCCATCACGAAACTGAACAGGATATCCCCCGCATGCCGCGTCCAGGGGGCCACCCCCACCGGCCGCGCCACCATCACCGAGGCCACGCCCTTGGTGTTGGTGTTGATCGTGGTGTCGCGCGCCTCGAACCCCGGAATACGGAACGGCGCAAACTCACCCGACGCCCCGATGTTGTGGACAAACCGCTGGCCATCCCACTCCCGGTCCGGTCGGAATGTCACCGTCGGCAGCGTCATGTCATGATCAATCTCTGTGACATGCTCGGCCGGCACGCCGATTTCCACCACCTGCACACCCTCGGAATGCAGCACTTTATGGCGGATGCCCGGCGGCTGGATAAAGCAGTCCCCGGCCTGAATCCGCAGCTTATCGCCTTGATCTTCATAGTAAACATCCACCCAACCGGCGACGCAGAAGATCAGTTGAAACCCCACCTTGTGGAAATGCACCATATCTGGAACCGGGCCATCCGGCACACGGATATGGCTGGCGATCATTGCACCGCCCAGCCGGGTCGGGATCAGGTCGCGGTATTCCATCCCTGCCCTGCCAATCACCCAGGGCGCTTGGTCGGCGAGACGGCGCACCACAAACGCATGCTCGGTTGCAGGCAGGATCAAGGGCGGATTCAACTCATCCACCTCCACCACCGTGCCACCGGGAGCCACTTGCACCCCGCGTGGTGGCACATCGCCATCGGTCAAAATCCGCAGATGCCCCGGTGCGGCCTGATGCCCCGCATCCAGCCGCAGCCGCAGCCCATGCCCTGACAGCACCGCCACTGCAGGGTTGTCCGCCGGATAAATCATATCCATCCGCATTCCCAAACCTTTGGTGAAAAACGGCAAATCAGCGCGCAGGTCGGTTGTCGGCAGCAGAATCTCGGCGATGGTCTCGGCCATGGTATTCCCCCAATTTTTCGGCGAGACTGATCTGCGCCGGTCTGATTTGCAAGCAGAGCCGAAAAGACCTTGGGAAAAGCCGCAGTTGGCGCAACCCGCAAGATGGTTTAAGGCTAAACCAAATAGTGGCGGAGGGGCGAATGGACGAGGTACGCAACGACAACACGCGGCAAGCGGCGTTGGATTATCACGAGTTTCCGAAACCCGGAAAGCTGGAAATCCGCGCGACAAAGCCGCTTGCCAATGGCCGCGACCTTGCCCGCGCCTATTCGCCCGGTGTGGCCGAAGCTTGTCTGGAGATCAAAGCAGATCCCGCCACCGCGTCACGCTACACCTCACGGGGCAATCTGGTGGGGGTTGTGACCAATGGCAGCGCGGTTCTGGGCCTTGGAAACATTGGGGCTTTGGCCTCGAAGCCGGTGATGGAGGGCAAGGCAGTCCTCTTCAAGAAATTTGCCAACATCGATTGTTTCGACATCGAGTTGAACGAGCCAGACCCCTACAAACTGGCCGATATCGTCTGCGCGCTGGAGCCGACCTTTGGCGCGATCAATCTGGAAGACATCAAGGCACCGGAATGTTTCATCGTTGAACAAATCTGCCGCGAGCGGATGAAGATCCCGGTTTTCCATGACGACCAACACGGCACAGCGATTGTCGTGGGCGCTGCCGCCACCAACGCGCTGCATGTGGCGGGCAAGAATTTCGCCGACATCAAGGTCGTGTCCACCGGGGGCGGGGCGGCGGGCATTGCCTGCCTGAACATGCTGTTGAAATTGGGGGTCAAACGCGAAAACGTCTGGCTTTGCGACATAGACGGGTTGGTCTATCATGGACGAACCTCGGAAACCTCGGCGCAGAAGGCGGCTTTTGCGCAAGGCACCACAGCCGCAACCGTGGCCGATGTGATCGGTGGCGCGGACTTGTTTCTTGGCCTGTCTGGCCCCGGCGTTCTGACCGCTGACATGGTTGCCAAGATGGCCAACCGGCCGATTGTGTTCGCCCTTGCCAATCCCAACCCGGAAATTCTGCCGGCGGATGTTCTGGCCGTCGCTCCCGATGCGATCATGGCCACCGGGCGCAGCGATTTTCCCAATCAGGTCAACAATGTCCTCTGCTTTCCCTTCATCTTCCGGGGGGCTTTGGACGTTGGTGCGACCACCATCAACGCCGAAATGGAATTGGCCTGCATCGAAGGCATCGCGGCCCTCGCCCGCGTCACCACCAGCGCCGAGGCCGCTGCCGCCTACAAGGGTGAACAGCTGACCTTTGGCCCCGATTACCTGATCCCCAAACCCTTCGATCCGCGCCTGATCGGCGTGGTGGCCAGCGCGGTGGCGAAGGCCGCGATGGAAACCGGGGTCGCCACCCGCCCGATTGCCGATCTGGATGCCTACCGCGAGAAACTGAACGGGTCGGTGTTCAAATCCGCCCTTATCATGCGCCCGGTATTCGAGGCCGCGCGCCAAGCCACCCGCCGCATCATCTTTGCCGAGGGCGAGGATGAGCGCGTGCTGCGCGCCGCCAACGCGATGCTGGAAGAGATGACAGACAAGCCGATCCTGATCGGCCGCCCCGAGGTCATCGCCACCCGCTGCGAGCGCGCCGGTTTGCCGATCCGGCCGGACCGCGACTTTGAAATCATCAACCCCGAAAGCGACCACCGCTATCGTGATTACTGGGGCTCCTACCATGAATTGATGGCAAGGCGTGGTGTCACCCCAGACATTGCGCGCGCGGTGATGCGAACCAACTCCACCGCCATTGCTGCCATTGCCGTGCATCGCGGCGATGCCGACAGCATGATCTGCGGCACTTTCGGGCAATACCTGTGGCATCTGGGCTATGTGCGGCAGGTTCTGGCGCGCGGCGGACTGCACCCGCAGGGCGCACTGTCGCTGATGATCCTCGAAGACGGCCCGCTGTTCGTGGCCGATACGCAGGTCAACCCGATCCCCACGCCCGAGCAGATCGCGCAGACCATCCTCGGGGCCGCCCGCCACGCCCGCCGCTTTGGGGTGACGCCCAAGGTGGCCCTGTGCAGCCATTCCAACTTTGGCAATCTGGACAGCGACTCTGGCCGTCGCATGCGCGCGGCGATGGAAATTCTGGACGCCCGCGAATGTGACATCGAATATGAAGGCGAGATGAGCGCGGACGCCGCCCTTGACCCGGAACTGCGCGCCCGCATCTTCCCCACCTCGCGCCTACAAGGGGCCGCGAATATTCTGGTGTTCGCCTATACCGACGCCGCCAACACCGCCCGCAACATGTTGAAGCTGAAGGCCGGGGGGCTGGAGGTTGGCCCGATCCTGATGGGCATGGGCAACCGCGCCCATATCGTCACGCCG
This sequence comes from Cypionkella sp., assembly GCA_044231405.1. GTDB lineage: Bacteria > Pseudomonadota > Alphaproteobacteria > Rhodobacterales > Rhodobacteraceae > Cypionkella. Next base: position 28,678 of record JBIHZO010000002.1, read on the forward strand.
TCAATCACCGCGCGGGGGTTGTTGAACATCTCGGCCTTGGCGGGGACGCCAGTGGCGCATTACGGTTGAGTTGCGGCCGTCAGCCCTGCCAATTTAAGCTGACGGCCGAAAATCTTAAGATCAATTGCATTCCTCGGCAAACCTACCTAGCGCGACAAGGCTGCCGAACGCGGAGCAGCCAGCTTATTAGGAATACGCCGATGACCCGTTACACTGTCTTTACGACCAAACCCGTTTGCATTCTGGCCTGCGCGGTGGCGCTTGCAGCATCTGGCGCACATGCGGGCGGCGCAGTGGTGGTCGCACCCGAGGCTGCAGTGGCCAGCCCTGCCGCAAAGTCGTTCTGGACCGGCGTTTGGTCCGGTGTCTCCCTGGGTCAAAACTTTGCAGCTTACGGGCTTGGCCTTGGCTTTGACACCATTGCCCAACCACAAAATGTATTCGGCCTTAAACTGCCAGCCCTTGGTTCAACGGGTGGACTGGCCGGGGTCGAACTTGGCTATGGCCGCGACCTTGGCAATGGTTGGGTTGCGGGCCTGCAGCTTGACTACACCGCATCCTCGACCTCCAACGAGTCCGGCATCAATTTTGGCGCAGGCACCATTGGCGGCGGCAACCCGCCGATCACTCTTGAATCCACGTTGCAAGCACAGAACATGACGTCTGGTCTTGGCCGGCTTGGCTATCTGACATCAGAGAGCACCATGATCTATGGTTTGCTGGGTGTTACTCATGGTAATTTCAGCGTAAGCTTCTCGGGCACGGCGGGCGATGACTTTGCCACGACTGGCGCAGGGCTTGCCTTGACCGCACCGACCATTGGTGCCGGCATTGAAACCCGGATCAGCGAAAAAACCTCGTTGAAACTGGAATATCGGATGACGGATTTCGGTGATTACAGCCTGATTGACCAGCCGGTCAATAACAACCTGGCAGTGAACGCCGGATTTTCGACACAATCGCAATCCGTCCGCGCGACGCTTGCAATCCGTTTCTGATCCCGCTTGACCGTGACGTCCCCGCACCATGGCGGTGCGGGGACGTCACGGTTCCAGCAACCGACGGCCATTCCCGCATTGGCATAGTTTGCAAAATTGGCCTCGTCTTGCAAAATCCGCAATAAACACATGAGTTTGCAAATATTCCCGCCCTCTATTCGCAGATTCTGCAAACTTTTTGTCGCAGGTGCCGACAGATTGGCCCAAGATCATTGCGCGAGCGGGTACGGTTTCGGTAACACGTTCACAGCTTTGGAGGAGGCATACCATGGGATACCGTGAGGTTTACGCCGGTTGGAAGGCCGACCCAGAAGCGTTCTGGATGCAGGCGGCGCAGGGTATCGAGTGGGTCAAGCCTCCGACACGCGCGCTGAACGACGCCCGCGCGCCGATGTATGAGTGGTACAGCGATGCCACCGTCAACACCTGCTGGAACGCGGTGGATCGGCATGTCGAGGCGGGCCGGGGCAACCAACTGGCGATCATCCACGAAAGCCCGGTGACGCATCTGCGCAAGGGCATCACCTACCGCGAATTGCAGACCCGCGTGGCCACTCTTGCAGGCGCGCTGCGTGACAAGGGTGTGGGCAAAGGCGACCGCGTCATCATCTACATGCCGATGGTGCCCGAAGCCTTGGAGGCGATGCTGGCCTGCGCCCGGCTTGGCGCGATCCATTCGGTGGTGTTCGGCGGCTTTGCGGCCAATGAACTGGCGGTCCGGATCGACGACTGCACCCCCAAGGCGATCATCGCGGCCAGTTGCGGGATCGAGCCGAACCGCATCGTGCATTACAAACCACTGCTTGATGCCGCCATCGACATGGCCATCCACAAGCCCAGCTTCTGCGTGATCTTGCAGCGTGAACAAGAGGTTGCCAAGTTGATTGAGGGCCGCGACGTGGCCTGGCACAGCTTCCAATATGGCGCAACCCCCGCCGAATGCGTGCCGGTGTCGGGTGACCACCCGGCCTACATCCTGTATACATCCGGCACCACCGGCGCGCCCAAAGGGGTCGTGCGCCCCACGGCAGGCCATCTTGTGGCGCTGAACTGGACCATGCGCGCGATTTATGATTGCGGGCCAGGCGATGTGTTCTGGGCGGCAAGCGATGTTGGCTGGGTCGTGGGCCACAGCTACATCTGTTACGCACCATTGATCGCCGGTTGCACGACGATTGTGTTCGAAGGCAAACCCGTGGGCACGCCTGACGCTGGCACTTTCTGGCGGGTGATTGCCGAAAACAAGGTGAAAAGTTTCTTCACCGCGCCCACCGCCCTGCGCGCGATCAAGCGCGACGACCCCGAAGGCCTGCTGGTCAAAGACTATGCCATGAAGCATCTGAAAACCCTGTATCTGGCCGGTGAACGCGCCGATCCCGACACGATCCTCTGGGCCCAGCGCCATCTGAATGTGCCGGTGATTGATCACTGGTGGCAGACCGAAACCGGCTGGGCCATCGCGGCCAACCCGATGGGCATCGAACCTCTGCCGGTGAAAATCGGCTCCCCTTCCGTGGCCATGCCCGGTTTTGACGTGCAGGTGCTGGACGAAGGCGGCCACCCGGTTGCGCCTGGCCAGTTGGGCGCAATTGCGATCAAACTGCCGCTGCCCCCCGGCACCCTTCCCACGCTTTGGAACGCCGAAGACCGCTTCCGCAAAAGCTACCTGCATCATTTTCCGGGCTTTTACGAAACCGGGGACGCGGGCTATGTCGATGACGACGGCTATCTTTACATCATGGCACGCACTGATGACGTGATCAACGTGGCCGGGCACCGCCTGTCCACGGGGGCCATGGAAGAGGTGCTGGCAGGCCACAAGGACGTGGCCGAATGCGCGGTGATCGGGGTGGCCGACGCGCTGAAGGGTCATAGCCCGGTGGGTTTCTTGTGCCTGAACAAGGGAGCGAACCGGGCGGCGGCCGACGTGGTCGCCGAATGCGTCAAGCTGATGCGTGAAAAGATCGGCCCCGTCGCCGATTTCAAACGTGCAGTGGTGGTGGATCGCCTGCCCAAAACCCGGTCTGGCAAGATTTTGCGCGGAACCATGGTCAAGATTGCCGATGGCACAGAATGGAAAATGCCCGCCACCATCGACGATCCGGCGATTTTGGATGAGATCACGCTGGCGCTGCAATCCTTGGGCTATGCCAAGGGTTGAATGGCTTGCATGTGACATGGCGGCTGGACATCGCCGCCATGTTGCGTAACCTCATCTTGGATGAAGTGGACCACATTTTCAAATCTTGACGACGGGCGGCGCGGGGGACGATGACAGATCGCGCCCTGCCCCCTGATGGCTATGGTTTGCCGATTCTGGATCCCCGCGATGCGCCCACGCTGTCGCTGTTGGGCCACGATCTGCGCGCCGCCCTGTCCGAGGTGATCGGCGGCTTGCGACTGGTCGAAACCGCAGGCATGGATGGTGAAAACCGCCTGAAAATCGCCCGCACCCGTGCGGCCGGAGAGGCTCTTTCCTTGCTGCTGGAACAGGCTTTGTCGATCATGTTGGGCGAAAACGATCCGACCGACACTCTACCGGGCCTTTTGCAAACCGATCGTCTGCTGGACAGCATTTGTCTGCGCTGGGAGGGCCGGGCGCGGGAAAAGGGGCTGGATTTCCAACTGGAAGCTGTCGGCCTGCCGCCGCAGCTGCGCGTTGATGGTGCGCTGATGGAACGGGTTCTGGCGAACCTTTTGGGCAACGCGCTGAAGTTCGCGGGAACAGGCTGCGTGACCTGCCGGATTTCTGTGGTCGGCAACCATCTGGCCATTGCAGTTCGCGACGAAGGCCCGGGCTTTGCCGAAAATGCACTGCCCCGGTTGTTTCAAGTCAACAGCCGCCCGAAGAACGCCGCAAAGCCCGGCACGGGGTTGGGGCTACACATCGTGCGCGACATGGTTGACCGTGCTGGCGGTCGCATCGTCGCGCGGAACCGACCTGAAGGCGGAGCCGAGGTGTCGATCGATCTGCCGCTGCCCGGCCCGCCTCAACCTACGCTTGCGACCCGCGACCTAAGCCGTTGCCGTGTTCTGGTGGCCGATGACAACGCCACCAGCCGCGCGATCTTGCGGCAACACTTGTGCCAGATGGGGGCCGAGGTGATCATTGCCGCCGATGGGGTCGAAGCCGTCGGGCGGCTGGAGCGTGAAAGTTTTGACCTCGCGCTGATTGATATCGAAATGCCCCGGATGGGTGGCTTGGAAGTCATCCGCTATCTGCGCGCGACACCCGGTTTGCTATCAAAACTGCCGGTTCTGGCGATCACGGCGCACACGGGCCAAGCCATGCAAGATGCGATCCGGGCTGCAGGGGCTGATGCGGTGCTGTCAAAGCCAGTCATCTGCCCATTGGCGCTGGCTTCTGCGATAGCCAAAGCAATGGGCGCGCTTGGCTTGCCCGACATCGACCCGACTGTGTTTGACCGGCTGCTGGCAATGGCTGGCCCCCAAACGGCGGCGGAACTGGTGGATCGCTTCTTGGAGGATCTTCAGGCGGCAGAGCGCCATTTGACCGCCGCCCGCCATGGCCCAAACTGGGCCAGCATCCGCGCGCAAACCCATGTGCTGATTGCGTTGGCTGGAACCGCGGGCGCGCATCAGTTGCAAGGGCGGGCCGAACAGTTGAACCAGCTGGCCCACAGCGACACCCACAAGCGCGACGATCTGACACCGCTGTTTGATGAAACTCTGCAGGGCTTGCAGGCGATGATCCTGTTTGTGGCTGGCAAAAAGCGCCACCTTGGCGGCCCAGCATGAGCCCTCCGCCCAATGCCCGCGCGCCGGTTTTGCTGATCGAAGACACGCCGTCGCTGCTGTTGCTCTATCGGTCCGTCCTGACCACAGCCGGACATCAGGTGATCACTGCAGTTACGGCAGCCGAAGGCATGACCGCTTTCGAAAGCCACCAGCCCCGGCTGGTGGTGCTGGACCTTGTGCTGCCCGACCGCGATGGCCTGGACTTGATGCAGGATTTTCTGCGCCTGCGCCCTGATCTGCCGGTGATCGTGATGACCGCCCACGGTTCGGTCAACAAGGCGGTCGAGGCGATGCGGGCGGGCGCGCATGAGTTTCTGGTCAAACCCTTTGACGAGGGCCGTTTTCTGAATGCGGTCGCCAATGCGGGTGGCGGTGGCATGGCCCTGAAACGCGGGCCGCCCCGCCCACCCGCAGTCGGCCCGACCACCACTGCGTTCATCGGCAATTCTGAACCGATGCGCCGCATCCATGCCAAGATCGCCTCCGTGGCGCGGTCGATGGCCACGGTGTTCATCACCGGCGAAAGTGGCACAGGTAAAGAGCTATGCGCGCTGGCGGTGCACGGCAATTCCCCACGTGCGACAGGTCCGTTCATCGCGCTGAATTGTGGG
>JBIHZO010000373.1:0-3867 GCA_044231405.1 Cypionkella sp.
CACCGAACCACCCAAAGCCGCCACCAATTCCTTGGCAGTGTCTTTGGCAACCTCGGTGATGGCCTCCAGTGCGCCGGCGCGAATTTCGCCGATATGCTTTTCCGATTCCGCAGCCTTGGCAGCGATTTCGGCGTCAGCTTTGGCGATGGCTTTGTTCAGATCTTTCTGAATGTCTGCCTTGGCCTCGGCCACGATCTTGCCCGCTTCGACACGGGCTTTCACGAGTGCCTCGTTATAAGCACCTTCAGCAGCGACGGCCCGTTGCTTCAACTCTTCGGCAGCGGCCAGATCGTTCGTGATCGTGCCCTTGCGTTCGGCGATGGCACCGCCGATGCGCGGCAAGGCCACGCGCGACAGCACGAAGTAGATCACCACAAGCGTGACAAGAAGCCAGAAAATCTGGTTCGGAAAGGTCGAGAAGTCCAGCTGCGGCATACCTGCCTTAGCGGCCTCGTGCGCAACGTCTGTTGCGGCTTCGGTAGTGGTGGTCGCCATTTTGCCCTCCGTCGGACCCTTTTGAATGCTCGAAGGTGCCACGCGGTTGCGGCACCTTCGACCGTAAGGATGCGAGCGTCAGATCAGACTGCGAACATCAACAGCAGAGCGACGAGGAACGAGAAGATCCCCAAAGCTTCTGCGAAGGCCAGACCGATGAACAGCGTCGCGGTCTGCGAAGCGGCTGCCGACGGGTTGCGCAAGGCACCTGCCAGAAAGTTGCCGGCCACGTTGCCAACGCCGATAGCAGCAGCGCCCGAACCGATAGCGGCCAGACCGGCGCCAATGAATTTGCCGAGAGCGGCTGCAGTTTCGAGATCCATGATATTCTCCTTAGGGTGGAATAGGTTAGATAAGGTTACGACAAACGTTCAGTGGCCCGGATGCAGCGCATCTTTCAGGTAAACGCAGGTCAGGATGGTAAAGACGTAGGCTTGGATGAAGGCCACAAGAACCTCCAGCGCATAGATGGCGGTGATCGCAAGGATCGACACCGGTGTCACCAGCACACCGATACCTGACAGCAGGATCATTGGCGCGAAGGCGGCGAAAACTTTGATGACCGCGTGACCCGCCATGATGTTGCCCGCCAGACGAATTGAGTGGCTGACCGGGCGCACGAAGTAGGAAATCACCTCGATGATCGCGATGATCGGCCGCAGCACCAGTGGTGCGTCTTTCATCCAGAACAGTCCGAGGAAATGCATGCCGTGCTTGTAGAAACCCAGCAGGGTCACGAAGAAAAACACACCAAAACCCAGAATCGCGGTGACGGCGATGTGGCTGGTTGGGGTGAACGACCCTGGCAGCAGGCCCAGCATGTTCACGAACAGGATGAACAGGAACAGCGTCATGATCAGCGGGAAGTATTTCGCGCCGTCATGGCCCGCCACGTCTTCGACCATGTTGTGGACGAAAGTGTAGGCCATCTCGCCAACCGATTGAATGCGCGACGGAATAAGCGAGCGACCCGCTGACCCCATCACGAACACAAGGATCACACCAATCGCGGCCAATGCCATCCAAAGGGTGGCGTTGGTGACGGTGTACCAAGCAATCGGGCCATCGCCGAACAGCGGATGGATCTGGAATTGGTCCAGCGGGTGGAACGCCAAACCGGGTTCGCTGTGCTCTTCGCCTGCCACGTCAGTCTTCCTCTTCATCGTCGGCCGCCGAAGCAGCTTTTGGGTGCGGATCAGTCGCCGCTGCGTCTGATTTAGCCTGCATCTCTTTCGCGGACCGCAGCATGGTTTTCACACCCGCCGCAAAGCCCATCAGTATGAACAGCACCAGAAACAGCGGCATTGTTCCAAACAGAACGTCCAAGCCGTAACCAATGCCGAAACCGATCATCAGACCGGCCACAAGTTCGATTACCATCCGCCACGCCAATTGGGCCTGACGGTGGTTGTCCTCTTGGGCGCTGCGCCGGGGCGCAGCCGCGGCTTTGGCGATTTCGATCCGCGTTTCGAGTGCGGCCAAGCGCGCGCGATCAGCGTCCGATACCACGGCAAAACCCCCAAATGGTTGATCGAGTAACTAGGGGCAGTGACGCGCTGAGTCAAGCGTGGAAACGGGGGGGCATTCACAGGTTAAGCAACTGTTTTTGTTATATCTTAAGTAGGGGTGCATCTGTGCCGCGCGGGGGCGGCAGGCAGCCAGACTGCCGTTCATATATTCAACCATCTGGTTGACGATCCTTCCCGCCGCGCCGATAATCCCCTATGGCTGTGCCTCTGGACATCATTTTCGCCGCCCTCGCAGACCCGACCCGTCGGGCGATCCTGACGATGTTGCTGGAAGATGACATGGCGGTCACGGATGTCGCGGAGCCGTTCGCGATGAGCCTGGCTGCGATTTCCAAGCATCTTGGCCTGCTGGCAGAGGCTGGCCTGATCAGCCGGGAACGCCGGGGCCGGGTGATCTGGTGCAAACTGGAACCGGACGCGTTGCGTGGCGCGTCGGTTTGGATGCAGGGTTTCGGGCAGTTCGAACCCGTCGATCTGGACGCGTTCGAACGGTTTTTAGCGGACGAATTGGCGACTGGCCCCGAGCCGGGTTAACCTTTTGGCAAGAACCACGCGGCATACTGGGCCCGAAGGAGGTTCTTTTGCACCTTGCCCATCGTATTGCGCGGCAAATCGGCCAGCACGACAGCGGCTTTGGGTTGTTTGAAGCGCGCCAGCCTATCCTGAATCGTCGCCAGCACGGCGTCTGCGTCCAATGTCACCTGTTTTCGGGGGCTCAGCACAGCAAACACTGCTTCGCCAAAATCAGGATGCGGCAGTCCAATAACGGCGGATTCCAGCACGCCAGGCACCTCGTCCAGCAGCAACTCCACCTCTTTGGGGTAAACGTTGTAACCGCCGGTGATGATCAGATCCTTGGCCCGGCCCACGATGGTGACATAGCCATCCGGGCTTTGTGTCGCCAGATCACCGGTCAGGAACCAACCGTCCGGCGTCAGTTCCTCGGCTGTCTTCTCGGGCATCTGCCAATAACCCGCGAAAACATTTGGGCCACGGACGTGAATCACGCCGACTTGACCCTTGGGGACCTCTGCACCATCGGCCATGATGCGCAGGTCCACGTCCGGCAAGGGCATACCCACAGTCCCGGCGCGGCGGTCGCCATCGTAAGGGTTTGAGGTGTTCATGTTGGTTTCGGTCATGCCATAGCGTTCCAGAATGCGGTGGCCGGTGGCAGCATGAAACGCGGCGTGTGTTTCGGCCAGCAACGGCGCAGAACCCGAGATGAACAGCCTCATCTTATGGGCGGCCTCGCCCAGGCTTGGGGCATCCAGCAACCGGGTGTAGAAGGTGGGGACGCCCATCATCACAGTCGCCCGCGGCATCAGGCGCAAAACGGTTTCTGCATCAAAGCCGGGGAGAAAGATCATTGTGGCCCCGGTCAGCAGAGCGGTGTTGCTGGCCACGAACAGGCCATGGGTGTGAAAGATCGGAAGGGCGTGCAGGAGTGTGTCCTGGTCAGTAAAGCGCCACAGCTTGGCCAGAGTCTGCGCATTGGACAACAGGTTGCCATGGGTCAGCATCGCTCCCTTGGAACGTCCCGTCGTGCCGGAAGTGTACAGGATGGCCGCCAGATCATCGGGGGCGCGGTCGGTTGCTGTGAAATGGTCAGGCTGCAAAGCCATCAGGTCGGGCAGGCTGCCGCGCCCTGCCCCGTCCAATGTCAGCAGTTGCGCGCCATGCCGTGCGGTGAGAGCGGCCAGATCAACGGCACGCGACGGGTCACAGATGAACAGGTGCGGGGTGGCGTTGCCAAGAAAATAGGACAGTTCATCGGCGGTGTAGGCGGTGTTCAGCGGCAGGAAAATCGCGCCGATGGCGGTGGTTGCCGCATAAAGCGCCA
>JBIHZO010000374.1:0-3863 GCA_044231405.1 Cypionkella sp.
CGAACTTTGTCTTCCCCGATCTGGCCGAAGACACCCGCGCGACCCTATTCTATACCACCGGCACCACGGGTGACCCCAAGGGCGTGAGCTACAGCCACCGCCAGTTGGTGCTGCATACGCTGGCGGTTGCAGCGGGACTGGGTACAGTGCCGGGCAAGGGCGGCATCAAACGTGACGATGTCTACATGCCGATCACGCCGCTGTTTCATGTGCACGGCTGGGGCTTTCCTTACGTTGCGACCTTCCTTGGCCTGAAGCAGATCTATCCGGGCCGGTATGAACCCGCGCGGCTTTTGTCGCTGATTGCCGAACATGGTGTGACCTTTTCGCATTGCGTGCCGACGATCCTGTCGATGGTGCTTTCGGCACCCGAGGCCGCGATTGCGGATCTGTCGCAATGGAAAGTGCTGATTGGCGGGTCTGCCTTGCCGGAAGGCTTGGCCCGTCAGGCCCGAACCCATGGCCTTGACATCCATGCCGCCTATGGCCTGTCGGAAACCTGCCCTTTCGTGACCGTGGCCGACATGATGGCCAGCCAATGCAGCGACGACATCTCTATTCGCACCGCCACCGGGCGCGCTGCGGCCTTGGTCGAAGTGCGGGTGGTGGACCGTGACATGTGCGATGTGCCGGCAGATGCACGCACGACGGGCGAAATCGTTGCTCGCGCGCCGTGGCTGACGGCTGGGTATCTGAAAAACCCCGAGGGCAGCGCCGATCTGTGGCGAGACGGCTGGCTGCATACCGGCGACGTCGGCCATATGGCCCCGGACGGTACGCTGCGCATCACCGATCGGTTGAAAGATGTGATCAAGTCCGGTGGCGAATGGGTGTCGTCGCTGACGCTGGAGAATCTGGCCTCCGTGGTGCCGGGCGTGCGCGAGGTGGCGGCAGTGGGCGTGCCCGATGACCGCTGGGGAGAGCGACCTGTGCTGGTGGCTGTGTTCGACGGAGCAGAGACCACCCGCCAAGCCATACTGGCCCGCATTGCGGTGGCGATTGCCGCAGGTGAATTGCCGAAATGGGCAGCGCCTGACCGTATTTTCGCGGTGGCGCAACTGCCGCGCACGTCTGTTGGAAAGATCGACAAGAAGGTGATCCGCCAGATGCTGGCAAAGGGAGAGATTGCATGAGCCGCGAAGCCGTGATTGTTGCCGTGGCCCGCACGCCGATCGGAGTCGCCTTTAAGGGCAGCCTGAACAACATCAAGTCACCAACACTGGCTGCGCATGCCATTTCCGCAGCAGTCATGCGCGCCGGAATAGATCCGGGCGAGGTCGAGGATCTGGTGATGGGCACGGTTCTTGGCGCGGGTACCGCCGGAATGAACCTTGGCAGGCTTTCAGCACTTGCTGCGGGATTGCCCGTGACGGTGTCTGGCCAGACGGTGGACCGGCAATGCGCCTCGGGCCTGATGGCGATTTCAATCGCGGCACATCAGATCGTGCAAGAGGGCATGGACGTGGCAATCGCTGCGGGGCAAGAGAACGTCTCGGCTGTTCAGGCCCGTTACTTCGATTGGGTCACTGCCGAGAATGACCCGGCGGTGACCGACCATGCGGCCCATGCCTATATGCCGATGATCGACACGGCCGAAGTCGTTGCCCGGCAATTCGGCATCTTGCGCGAGGCGCAGGATGCTTTTGCGCTGCAATCGCAAATGCGGGTGGCGGCGGCTCAGGCGGCGGGGCGGTTCGACAAAGAGATCGCACCCATCACCGCCACGCGGCTGATCCGCAACCGCGAGACCGGCGAAACCCGGACTGAAATCGTGACGCTAAGCCGCGATGAGGGCAACCGCGCGCAGACAACGCTGGAAAGCCTTGGCGGGCTCAAGGCCGTCCGCGAAGGGGGGGCCGTCACTGCCGGGAACGCCAGCCAGCTTTCCGACGGCGCGGCAGCGCTGGTGCTGATGGAAAGGCGTGCGGCGGAACGGCGTGGCTTGCCGGTTCTTGGAGTCTTTCGCGGCATGGCTGTCGCGGGCTGTGCGCCCGAAACCATGGGTATCGGCCCGATCCACGCCGTGCCGCGCCTGTTGCAGCGCGCGGGCCTGACAGTCGGTGACATCGACCTTTGGGAGCTGAACGAAGCTTTCGCGGCGCAGGCACTGCCCTGCATCCAGCAGCTTGGCCTTGATCCTGAGCGGGTCAATGTCAACGGCGGCGCGATTTCCATCGGCCATCCCTATGGCATGACCGGGGCACGGCTGGCCATGCACGCCATGCTGGAAGGCCATCGCCGCAAGGCGCGGCTGGCGGTGGTGACGATGTGCGTGGGGGGCGGAATGGGAGCGGCGGGACTTTTCGAGATCGCCTGATGTGGCCATAACCAAATCAAGGCCTCAGCGTGAAAACTGGTTGTTTGCACCAATGGCCGAAGTTGCCTCACCTTGGGGCTCAGCAGGTCTTGGTCGATCTGCACTCTCTGTCAGTTGATCTGGCATACCTTCCTGCCGATTGGGCCCAAAAGTCCGTCGGCAGGGATTTTCTCTCACGGATGGAGGGCTTTGCGTGTCAGCTTTCAAGAATGTCTGCGCCGGTGCTGCAACAGCCGCATCGCTTTGGTTGCCGGGAATAGCCCATGCGGAAGCGCCGGGATGGACGGCGACCACTTCTTTCAGTGCTCCTGCGGGTGCCGCGCCGGGGGCACCGTTCGCCGCGCGGCTGGATCTGACGACAACGGCGATGACGGTTGAGGCTGACCCCGCCGACAAGATGATCCGGCACCCATTCGAATGGTGGGGGGTTTTCGGTTTTCTGGCCAAGCAGGACCCGGCGGGCGCCGTGCCGCTGATGCAGCTTGATGCGGGCCTCTTTCCGGGCCTGACGCTGAACCTGGTCGCCACCGACACGGGCGATCTGATCCCCGCCGACCGTGGCATCATCCGCCGACCGCTGGCCGGACGCACCGCCTCTTTCTGGGAATTCATCGCGGCGCCGGGCAAGACCTGGAGCCTGACCGAGGGCGAGCGTGCGGGCTGGTCGAAGGCGGCCTTCCCGATCTCGCTGGTGCAAAGCCAAGAGGGCGAAGCCTGGCTGGGACTGGCGAGTTTTGAATACAAGAACGGGCAGGTGACACCACTGCAAGTTCAGTTCTCATCGGATTCTGCGGGTGGTTTCCTGTTCTGGGACGCTGATTTCGACGTGAATGCCTGGGCGGAAGTGCCCGCAACGCTGGATGTCACCGCCAAGATCGACGCGGCGGCGGTGATCGCCGATTTCAACGCCGAGCGTGACACGCGGCTTTCCGTGAAACCGCTGGACGACCTTGGCGATGCGATGAAGGTGGCGGCAGGGGGGCTCGACCCGGTGCGGACGCTTGCCGTGGCGGTGCTGCACAAGGGCACGCTTTACATGAACCCGGTTACCACGCCCTTCGGCACGCATCCCTACCCGCAAGAGATGCGCGTCGGGGTCTGGTCTGCGTCGAAATCGCTGATTTCCGGCATGGCTGCGATGCGGTTGGCGCAAAAATACGGGCCGGAGTTCCTCGACACGCCCATTGTCAGTTATTTCAGGGAGGGTGAGGAGTTCACCTATCCGTCCTCCGCCGCAAAGGAGCGGATGGACAAGGTGACGATCCGCAACGCGCTCAACATGCAAACGGGCATGGGGCCGGATGGCTATGATGCCAACTGGAACACGAAATCGACCAACACCTACGAATGGTCCTATTCCTATGCCCTGGCCGACAAGATCCGCCACTACTTCAATCAGGAACCCAACCCCAACGTCACAGGGCCCGGGCTGAAAATGGTGTATATGGATCAGGATATGTGGATTGCCGCATTGGCGATGCAACGCTTTCTGCAATCGAAGGAAGGCGCGGATGCGACCGTCCTCACCCTGCTGGAAACCGAGGTT
>JBIHZO010000375.1:0-3848 GCA_044231405.1 Cypionkella sp.
GTTTCGTCCAAACCGACAGCCGAGGCGACGAGTTCGCGCAGCACCGCCAACTCGTCATCGGGTCGCGGCTGCGTCGACACCGATCCGTCTGCCGCAGTGACCTCTTGGCCGTCAACCAGAACAGCGACAGAAATCTTGCGCACAGAGCCTGGAACCTTGACGATTTCGCGTTTTGTTTCAGACACTTCATAGTTTACCTGCTCGCGTGTTTCGGAATTTTCGTTCTTCCCGGCAGCCCCACCTGCGGCATCGCCTGCAGGCAGATTAGAGGCGACAGTCACATCGCCCTGAGGCTGTGTGCTGCTGCCCGTGCGAGAGTTGCTGTCAGTGGAAATTGCAACGCGGCCTTGGGGATCAAAACTGCGCTCGGTAATCGCCTCGCTTTCCGTGATCACATCAACGGAGACTTCGACCACCGCTTTGCCCGGACCCACGCGCGCGGCCAGCAGGCGTTCAACGTTGCTTCGAATTTCTTGGGCGCGGGTTTCGGCGGCGGCATCGGGGCGGCTTTGATCTGTATCGGAAGCGATCAGTCCTGAAACGGAGTCAATCACTGCAACTTCACCCGGCGTCATGCCGGGCACCGATGCTGCAATCAGATGGCGCAACGCCTTGGCTTGAGCAGGGGGCAAACCGCCGCCGACAGAGCTAATCGTTACGCTGGCCTGCGGTTTCACATCGCGTTGAAAGGGTTGACTTGGGGCTTGGGCGATATGGACCCGAGCCGCGCGGATCTGAGGGTTGGCCAGAATGGTGCGCGCCAGCTCCCCTTCCTTCGCGCGCCAATAAGCAGCGTCAAACATCTGCGAAGTGGTGCCAAAGCCCGACAACGAATCAAGCAACTCATACCCCGTGCCCCCATTTGCGGGCAAACCCTCTGCGGCCAGGGTCATCCGCAAGCTGTCGCGCTGGGCGTCGTCGACGTAAATCGAGTCGCCGCGCACTTCATATGTTGCGCCACGCTGATCCAGCGCCGCAATCACATCGCCCGCAGCAGCGGCGTTCAAGCCCGCGTAAAGCAATGACATTCCGGGTCTCCCGGTCATCTGGGACAGAGCGAAGATCGCCATAAACATTGCAGCTGTGGCCCCCAGAACGATCATTCGTTTGCGGGCATCAAGCCCTTGCCAAATCTGCAACAGGTTCTGCACGGCATTCTCCAAGCCAAGGGCTTCTGCCCGATGAAGCAGTTTTGGCTCAACGGTCTTAACAATCGGTTAGTGACACTTGGGCTATGTTTGTTCTTGCAAGCATAAAGGGAGGTTCCCGTGGCCGATGCCGAAGAGCCGCAGGATGTGGCGCCGAAAAAATCGCAAAAGCCTCTGATAACAGGGCTTGTTCTGGCCCTGTTGCTTGGGGGTGGTGGCTTTTATGCCACTTGGTCCGGGCTGATTCGGGCCCCCGCCTCAGAGCATGCGGCCGAAGGGGCAGAGGTGGGGCCGTTACCAGACATAGCTTTCGTACCCGTTGATCCGCTGACCATCACTTTGGGCGCAGCAGCCGACAACCGGTATCTGCGATTTGCCTCGCAGTTAGAGGTTTCGGGCGCACATGTCGCTGATGTGACACGGCTGCTGCCGCGAATCGCGGATGTGCTGAACGGCTATCTGCGCGCGTTGGATCCAGCGCAGTTTGATGATCCGGCAGCTTTGGTCCGGATACGCGCTCAGATCTTGCGGCGAATCCAGATTGTGACCGGTGAGGGCCGCGTTCGCGACCTTTTGGTCACTGAATTTGTACTGAATTGACAGGGGGCAGGGATGACTCTTATCGCCGATATTTTGTTGGTGGCCGGATCGTTTGGAGCGGCGATCTACTGCTTCGTCTTGTCCGGGCGGCTGAAGAAATTTACCACGCTGGAGAACGGCATGGGCGGGGCCATCGCCGTGTTGTCAGCACAGGTTGATGACATGACGCGCGCGCTGGAAAAGGCGCGCATGGCGGCAAGTGGCTCGGCTGACGGGTTGCAAGCGTTGACTGCGCGTGCCGAAGGCGTGGCTGGGCGGCTTGAACTGCTGGTGGCCGCGATGCACGATTTGCCTGATCCGGTTTCCGAACCTGAACAGTCCGAAGCGGAACGTCGGTTGCGCTTTGTGCGCCGCAGAGCTGCGCGACCGGACCTTGAGGCCGCAGAATGAAGCGGCGCGCGGGCCGGGGGGCCTTGGTTATCCTTGCACTGTTTCTGGCCTCTTCAGGTGCTTTGCGGATTGGGTCTGATGTTGGTGCCGCAATGGCCAATTCGACAGAACCGCCCCCGGTTGAAATAGCGGTTCCAGAAACCTGCGCCAAACCGCCGGTTGCGCTGGCATTGGCTCTACAAACCCGAGAATCAGAGGTGCGCGCGCAAGAGGTGGCCTTGGAGGATCGGCTTGCCGCTCTGGCCTTGGCCGAAGAAGTGATCGCCAAGCGGTTGACGGAACTGCAAACAGCCGAAACTGATTTAAAGGAAACGTTGTCCATTGCCGACGGCGCTGCCGAAGAAGACCTCACGCGGTTGACCGCCGTTTATGAGGCAATGAAGCCTGCAGACGCGGCCAGGATTTTTGCCACCATGGCCCCGGAATTCGCCGCAGGTTTCCTAAGTCGCATGCGACCCGAAGCCGCCGCTGCCGTAATGGCTGGCATGACTCCGGATCAAGCCTACTCGATTTCTGTACTGATTGCCGGTCGAAATGCTTTGGCTCCCAAGAAGTAGCGTCAGGCTTTCTTAACTTCCCTCTGCAAGGGTGTTGGAAAGCATTCAATAGGGATTTCCATGTTTGGCATCGTAGGTATCATCGTAATCCTTATTATGGTTTTTGGCGGGTTCATCCTGCATGGGGGCAACCTTGAGCCGATCATCCATGCGCTGCCGTTTGAGATGATCATGATTGGTGGCGCTGCTGTGGGTGCCTTTTTGGTGTCCAATGATCTGGCCGCAGTGAAACACACGGCAAAAGACACCGCCAAAGTGTTTAAGGGGCCAAAGTGGAAGCCGGGTGATTATCGCGACTTGCTATGCCTGTTGTTCGAATTGATCCGGCTGGCGCGGGCCAATCCGGTGGCGTTGGAAGAGCACATCGAAAACCCCCATGAATCGGCGATGTTTGGCAAGTATCCGAAGATTCAACATGATCATGAAACAGTAGAATTGATCGCCGACACCATGCGCGCCGCCTCTATGAACTACGACGACCCCCATCAGGTGGAAGAGGTGCTGGACAAACGAGTAGAGGCTGCACTTGCCCGCGCTTTACATTCCAGTCACGCGCTGCAATCCATGGCAGACGCTTTGCCCGCCTTGGGGATCGTGGCGGCTGTCTTGGGTGTTATCAAGACAATGGGTTCGCTGGATCAACCGCCAGAGATTCTTGGCGCAATGATTGGCAGCGCCTTGGTTGGGACCTTTCTGGGTGTGTTCTTGGCCTACGGTATCATGGGCCCTTTCGCCGCGCGGGTGAAAACGGTGGTTGAAGATGATGGCCATTTTTACCAACTGGTTCGCGAAGTCTTGGTGGCCAATTTGCATCGCCATGCGCCCAACATCTGCATAGAAGTGGGTCGCCAGAACACGCCCCATCATGTTCGGCCCAGCTTTGCAGACATCGAGAAATCGCTGCGCGCTTTGAAGCAGGAGGTCGCATGATCCGGCTGGCTATCGCGCTTTGGTTTGCCTGCGCAGGCATGGCCCTTGCTGCACCCGTCACGGTGAAATCCGGCGAGCACGAAGGATTTACCCGTCTGGTTCTGGATTTCGGGACTGCTGCGAGTTGGACGGTTGGTCGCACGCTTGATGGGTATGAATTGCGGATCGTTGACGCCAGTCCAATCTTTGACCTTACGCAGGTCTTCGATATCATTGGGAAAAG
>JBIHZO010000377.1:0-3831 GCA_044231405.1 Cypionkella sp.
AAAATCTGTCACCCGGTCGGCTTGGCGGTCTTTGGCCAAGACGAACACATCCGCGCCTGCCCCCCCCGTCAGCACATCCAGACCGTCACCGTCATGGAGCCAGTCATTGCCAGCGCCCCCGGACAGCGTGTCAGACCCCGCGCTCCCCAGAACGCGGTCATCAAGATCACTGCCCATCATTCCATCAAGCCTTGGTCCCAGCGTGGTCAGCGACAGCGCAAACGCTGCGATCCGGTCGCCGCGCGCATCGACGACATAAAGCGCCACCTCATCGCCCAGCACCCGCGTTTCCAGTGCCGTCACTGCGGCAAGCCCTTCGCCGGTTTCCAAGGCAAAGCTGGTGAAAGCAATCAGCCGCCCGCCCGGCAGCAGTTCCAGCACAGAGAGACCCGCGTCCGTGCCCCCGGCGACGACAAAGGCCCGGCCCTTGGCCACGAACATATCCAGCGCCGCCACATCGGCAAACCGTGTGCTGCGGTCATCCATCACCTGATCGGCGAAAAACATCACCCCCATCGGGTTGATCCGGACCACCGACAGCGTCGATGACCCGGTCGAGGCCAGAACGGCAAAGTCCTGCCCCGCCAGCGTGATCACTTGCAATGCGGCAGGTCCGTTCACCGCCAAGCCACTTTGCGCGCCCAGACTGTCGATCCACTCTGCCGCGCCACTGGCGGACATGCGGTAGCTGCTCAGACCGTTCTCAAGCCCGGAGGCCATCAGCACCAGCCGATCCGCGCCCCTCGCAATGGACGCGATGTCGGTGACGCCCGCCAGAAATGCCTTGGGGCCATCGGCAATCTGGCCCAGTTGCGTCAACCCGCCGGCTTGATCCAACCGGAACAGTTGCACACCCGCCACGCCGTGTTGCGCAATCACCGCCAAATCGCCGCTGGCAAACTCCAGCACCTCCATCGCAACCACGCCAGACAGCCCGCCTGTGTCGGCAGCGGCCACCCCGCTGCGCCCCGGCACCCCATCCGCGGCCAAGGGCGCTTGGCGCATCGGCGTTGAATAGGCGGAATGCATGAACAATCGCGGCAGACCGGTTGTGGACTGTATCGCCAGATCGGCCGCCCCCTGGGTGCCGATCACCGGGTCAGAGGGTGACGCCAAGGCCAAGGGAGCCGGCCCGATATCCAGCCCGCCCACCCAGTTTTCACTGCGGGCCGAGTACAGCAATCGGGCGTAGCCTGCGGTTTCCACCACGGCCAGACTGTCGGCAATCGCCGTAAATCCCAAGGTCTGGGCCAGATATGTCGTCACCGCCCGCAGTTGCATTGTTGACCATTCCCACACAATCCACCCGGCCAACCTGCGGCGGCCTGCGGTCATCGCCGTGGGGACAATCGGGCAGAATTGCGGGTTTTCCCAACAGATCGACGCAAATCGTAAAAAGGAAAGTTTGATGATTAAGCCCCGCTTCACCCTTGCGCCTCCATTCTTGGCCTTGGGCAAATTCGGGTTGGATCATGGGCGTTATCACGGGCAACGGCACCGCAGTCACCGGTTTGGGCGGCGCGGCGGGCTATGGCGAAACCGCGTTAGACCGCGATGACGCCAGCGCCGTGCCCATCGACGTCTCGGCGGTGTTCGGGCAGGGGTTTGCGATTGGCGGTGGCAGTTTCAGCGCCGCGAACCTTTATATCAGCACCGATGGGCTGATCTCTTTCGGCGGCGCCATTCTGGGCCTGCCTGCCAATCCCGGCGCGCTGAACCTGCCGTTCATTGCGCCGTTTCTGGCGGATGTGGACACGCGGCTGGATGGCGAAGGGGCCGAAAGCGGCTCGGTCTGGGTGGATATCGACCCTGCATCCGACGTGGTCAGCATCACTTGGGCCGATGTCGGCTTTTATCGCCGCAACGCCAGCCTGACCAACACCTTTCAGTTGCAGTTGTTTGATCGTGGCAACGGGGCCTTTGATGCGGTGTTCCGCTATCAGTCGATCGAATGGACCTCTGGCGATCTGGAGGGGGGATGGGGTGGCACAGGCGGCACGGTGGCCTTCATTGGTTATGATCTTGGCACCGCCGCCCCGCCTGTCACCTTGGCGGCCTCTGGATCAGAGGTGGCGCAACTTGCGCTGCCAGTTACCCTTGGCAACACCGGTGAGGCAGGGCTGTGGGTGGTGTCTTTTGGCGCGCCCAGTGTGCCGCCACCTCCCCCTCCGCCACCGCCACCACCGTCGGGCGGTGCCGATACGCTTGTGGCAAGCGCGGCAGCAGAAACCTTGGCTGGCGGCGCCGGGTTTGACATGGTCAGCTATGCAGGCAACACTGCCGTAGTGGCTGATCTGGCCAACCCTTCGGCCAACACCGGGCTTGCGGCAGAGGATCGTTTTTTGTCCATCGAGGGCCTGATCGGGTCCAGCCAGTCCGACACATTGGGCGGCGACAGCGCAGGCAACCAACTGGATGGGGGCGCGGGGGCCGATCTGCTTTTGGGCCGCGCCGGGGCGGATACGCTGATCGGCGGCGATGGCTTTGATATGTCCAGCTATGTCAGTGCTTTGTCCGGTGTTGTTGTCGATCTTGCGCTGTCTTCGGCCAACACTGGCGACGCTTGGGGGGATGTTCTGGTGGCAGTTGAGGGCGTTTCGGGCAGCACCTTTGCGGACGACCTGCGCGGGGACGCGGGTGCCAATCTGCTGGATGGGGGCGCGGGCAATGACACGCTGGCCGGGCGCGATGGCGATGACACTTTGATGGGCCAAGCCGGGGCCGACCGGCTGGCCGGGGACAACGGCGACGACTTTTTGCAAGGCGGCGACGGCAACGACACCCTGACGGGTGGCGCGGGCAATGACACGCTGGATGGGGGCGCGGGGGTGAACAGCCTGACGGGCGGCGCGGGCACAGACTGGGTCAGCTATCACAGCGCAACCGCGGCCGTGACCGTCGATCTGACCAAGCCCTTGCTGAACAAAGGGGCCGCATTGGGCGACCGCCTGCTTGAAATCGAAGGCGTGATCGGCAGCGGTTTCACCGACGTTTTGCGCGGTGGTGCGGGCAATGATCTGCTGGACGGTGGCGCGGCAGATGACATCCTTGCGGGCAATGCGGGCGCGGATCAGCTGTTCGGCGGCACCGGCAATGATGTGCTGGACGGCGGGCTTGGGGCCGACACGATGATCGGGGGTGACGGGTTTGACACCGCATCCTATGCCACGGCGACGGCCCTGCACATTGACCTGGCGATACCTTCTGCCAACACAGCTGCAGCTTTGGGCGACGTGTTGACCGGCATCGAGGCGCTGATCGGGTCGGGTTTCGCCGATACAATGCTGGGCAGTGATCAGTCCGATCAGTTGGACGGCGGCGCGGGCAATGACCTGCTGACCGGGCGCGCGGGGGGGGATTGGCTGCTGGGCGGTCTGGGCAATGACACCCTGATCGGCGGCGCCGGGGCCGACAGCCTGACCGGCGGCACTGGCATGGACTGGGCGAGTTATGCCACCGCAACTCTTGGCCTGCGGCTTGATCTGACCACATCCACCCTGAACTCTGGCGATGCGGCGGGCGATGTTCTGACGGGCATCGAAGGCGTTGCCGGATCGGGCTTGGCCGACACATTGGCAGGCGATGCCTTGGCCAACACCCTTGACGGCGGCGCGGGCAACGACCTTTTGCAAGGGCGCGCCGGTGCCGACACATTGCTCGGCGGTTTGGGTGCCGACACGCTGGAAGGTGGCGCGGGCGCGGATGTGCTGACCGGGGGCGATGGGTTTGACCATGCCAGTTATGCCAATGCCACAGCAGCAGTGCGTGCCGATCTTGCCAAACCCAAACTGAACACCTCTGACGCCGCCGGGGACATATACAGTGGCATCG
>JBIHZO010000048.1:0-12339 GCA_044231405.1 Cypionkella sp.
TCACATCATGAATTGCCGTGCGTCCGGTGCGTGACACCAGTGCGGCGCGGGCGGTCAAAGCATCGCCATGGATGCCGGGGGCGGGGTGGGTGATGAAGTTCGCCTGCGTCCCTGCCATTTCGGCACCAGAGTTAAAGGCATAGGCAAAGGCGCAATCGGCCAGCGTGATGATCACACCGCGATGGCACGACGTGTGGCTGTTCCGGTGCTGCGGCGCAATGATCACTTGCAGGGTGGCAAAGTTGCTGCCCACCGCCAACAAGTCGATGCCAAGGGCGTGGGCGGCGTTGTCGCGCGCCCACATGTCGACGGTTTCGGCAGGCAGGTCACGCTTGGGTCACGCGTTCAAAAGGTCATTCACCATCGGTATCACCTTTTCACCGTAAAGTTGGATGCAGGTCAACAGGGCCTGATGCGGCACCGGGCCGGTGGAGTATTTCATGTCAAATCGCTGGATTTTCAGATCGCGCATGGTGGCTGCGATCTTGCGCGCCACGGTTTCGGGTGAGCCGACGTAGAGGGAACCGTTATGAACCTCGTCGAGGTAACGGTCTTTCGTGGTGGGGGGCCAGCCGCGCTCACGTCCGATGCGGCCAAACATGGCCTGGTAATGCGGCCACAGGGTTTCTTGCGCCTCGGCGTCCGTGGCGGCCACAAAACCCGGCGAGTGGATGCCGACCGGACGGATGGGACGCTCCAGTTGCGCGCAGGCGCGGTTGTAAAGGTCGATGTAGGGCAGGAACCGGCGCGGATCGCCGCCGATGATCGCCAGCATCAATTGCAGGTCTTGCCGCACCACCCGCACCACGGAGTCAGGACTGCCGCCCACCCCGACCCATGTGGTCAGGCCCTTTGGCCCAAGGGGCGGGTAAACGGTTTGGTTGGTCAAAGGCGGGCGGGTTTGACCCTGCCAGTTGACCGTCGGCTGGCGCACAAGCTGCGCGAAGATGTCCAGCTTTTCCTCGAACAGAATATCGTAATCGTTCAGGGCATAGCCGAAGAGGGGGTAGCTTTCAGTGAATGACCCGCGGCCAAGGATCACCTCGGCGCGGCCATTCGAGATCGCGTTGAGGGTGGAAAAGCGTTGAAACACCCGGATCGGATCATCTGACGACAGCACTGTGACGGCGGTGCCAAGGTGAATATCGGACGTGCGGGCGGCAATGGCGGCCAGCAGCACCTCGGGCGAGGAAATCGCGAAATCTGATCGGTGGTGTTCACCAAGCCCGATGAAATGCACACCGGTCTGGTCGGCCAGAACCGCCTGTTCGACCACATCGCGCAGCACCTGATCCATCGGCAGATCGCGGCCATCGGGTCCGTGGGTGACGTCACCAAAGGTATCAAGGCCCAGTTCGATGGTCATGTCTGCTCTCCTTTTGCAGGTTCAGACATAAGACCAGCCGCGCGACTGTGGAAGTCCGCGCGGCTGCACAATCCGTGTTCGTCAGCCGATGTAGTTGCGCAGGGCAGCCTCTGTGCCATGGTCGCGGACGCGGACGAGTTGGGCGGCAAATGTGGCCGGGAACGTCGGATGGTCGGCCAGATCGCCGTAGATCGTGCGCTGTTGCAGCCAGACCTGCGGGTTGGTCTGGGCGGCGATGGCGCAGGCCTGCAAAGCGTCCCAGTTCGGATCATTGGGCGGAATTGCGGTTCCGTTGTCGGAAACCCCGGCGCAATAGCGGCACCAGAGGGCGGACACCAGCGCCAGACCTTCGGCCTGTTGCCCCAGCGCCAGCGCATCGCGCAGCGGTGGCACGATGAATTTCGGCTGGCGGTTTGACCCGTCAAGGCAAAGGCGGCGTTCGGTATCGGCCACCTCGGGGTTGGAGAACCGCTGCACGATCTGGGCGTAGTATTCGGTCAGATCGGTGTTTGGAACCGGCGCGACGGTGGGGATGATTTCAGTGGTTTCCAGCTTGTTCAGGAAGCCAAGGATCAGCGGATGCGCCATCGCTTCATGCACATATTCGATGTCCAGCAAGCCACCCGGATAGGCGATGGTGGCGTGGCCGCCGTTCAGGATGCGGATTTTCATCGCCTCATAGGCGTGGACATCCGGAGTGAAAGTGACGCCCACCTGCTCCAATGCGGGGCGGCCAGCGGGGAAGTTGTCTTCCAGCACCCATTGGCGGAAAGGTTCGCAGGTGACGGGCACCGGATCGTCGATGCCAAAGCTGGCGGCCATTTCGCGTTCGCGGGGGCCGGTGCCGGGGGTGATGCGGTCGACCATGCCATTGGGGAAGGCGACATTGGCCTTGATCCAGTCGGCAAGGGCGGCATCGGACAGGCGGGCAAGTCCCACCACGGCGGCTTGCGTGACATGGCCGTTGCCGGGCAGGTTGTCGCAAGACATGACGGTGAAGGGTTGGGTCCCGACGGCGCGGCGCAGTTTCAGTGCGGCAATGATCGCGCCAAAGGCAGTGCGATGCGGGTTGGTGGCATCGGCGGCGATCTCGGGCGCAGAAGGGTCGAATTCCCCAGTCGCGGGGTCGATGAAATAGCCGCCTTCGGTGACGGTCAGCGACACGATGCGGATTTCAGGCCGGGCCATGGCGGCAATGAGGGCGGCGTTGTCCTCCTGTACTTCGACAAACCCGATCATCGCGCCGATGCGGCGGGCGGATTTTCCAGCGGGGTCCAGTTCGATCACCGTGGACAGGCAGTCCTGCGCCATCAGGGCGTCGCGCATGCGGGCGTCACCTTCGCGGACGCCTGCGCCCAGAATGGCCCAGTCTTGCGACAGGCCCATCGCAAACAGATCGTCCAGATAGACGGCCATATGGGCGCGGTGAAAGTTGCCAAGGCCGATATGCACGATGCCGGGGCGCAGTTTGCTGCGGTCATAGGCGGGCAGTCGGACCGTTTGCGAATGGGTGTTCATGTTCATGCCATCCAGTTGCCGCCGTCGACCCCGAAAGTCTGGGCGACGATGTATCGGGCCTCATCGGTGGCAAGGAAAATCGCCATCCCGGTCAGGTCGGCGGCGGTGCCCATGCGGCCAAAGGGCACGCCGGCGCCGACGATGCGTTTCTTCTCACCCAAGGGGCGGTTTTCCAACTTGGCAAACATCGAGTCCACATGGTCCCAATGTTCGCCGTCCACCACACCGGGAGCGATGGCGTTGACGTTGATCTTGTGCTCGATCAGACCAAGGCCCGCGCTTTGGGTCAGGCTGATGACGGCGGCTTTGGTCGCGCAATAGACGCCAACCAGGCCCTCACCGCGACGACCAGCTTGGCTTGCCATATTGATGATCTTGCCGCCCTGCCCGCGCGCAATCATGTGGCGCGCAGCGGCTTGGGTGCAGAACAGCGCCCCCGCCACATTCACAGCAAACAGTTTGTCGTAAGACGCGCGGGTGATATCGACAAAGGGTGAGGCGTCGAACAAGGCGGCGTTGTTGATCAGGATGTCCAGCTGGCCCATTTGCGCAATGGCCGACGCAAAGCCCGCGTCGATGCTGTCTTGATTGGTCACGTCCATCTGCACGCCGATGGCCTTGGGGCCAAGCGCGGCGGCTGCCGCCGCCACCGCCGCAGCGTTGATATCCGCGAGGGCAACCGTGGCCCCCTCGGCAATATAGGCGCGGGCGAATTCATAGCCGATGCCGCGCGCAGCCCCGGTGATGAGGGCGGTTTTACCTTGAAGTCTCATGCCAAATTCTTTCCATCAGTGCCAAAGCAGTGAACTTTGCCGTCTTGGGGCGTCAGATAAACCGTGTCGCCATGTCGCAAATTCACGTCGCCGCCAGCGCGCACGGTCATCGAGCCGTGCCCGTCGACATTGACGTGCAGGAAGGTGTCAGAGCCAAGCAGTTCGGCCACGGACACTTTGCCCCGCCACTTGCCTTCCGTGGTTGAAATGTCCAGATGCTCGGGCCGCACGCCAATGGTTTTCGCCCCCATCGCTTGCGCATCCGCGCCCTCCAGAAGGTTCATGCGCGGGCTGCCGATAAAGCCTGCGACAAAGGCATTGGCCGGGTGGTTGTACAGATCAAGCGGGCTGCCCACCTGTTCGATATTGCCCGCCTGAAGCACCACGATCTTGTCGGCCATGGTCATTGCCTCGACCTGATCGTGGGTCACATAGACCATCGTGGTTTTCAGCGTCTGGTGCAGTTCGGTGATTTCCAAACGCATGTTGCCACGCAACGCCGCATCCAGGTTCGACAACGGTTCATCAAACAGGAAGGCAGCCGGTTCGCGCACAATCGCGCGGCCAATGGCGACACGCTGCCGCTGACCGCCCGACAATTGCCCCGGTTTGCGGTCCATATAGCTGGTCAGGTTCAGAACCTTGGCGGCGGCGTCGGCCTTTTTGGTCGCCGTCTCGATATCCATCCCGGCCATTTTCAGCGGAAACATGATGTTTTTGCGCACCGTCATATGAGGGTACAAAGCATAGCTTTGGAACACCATCGCCAGCCCGCGCTTGGCGGGGGGCAGGGCGGTGGCATCCTTGCCATCAATCTCGATCACGCCCGAGGTCGTATCCTCCAGCCCGGCGATCAGGCGCAGCAGGGTGGATTTGCCGCAACCTGAGGGGCCAACAAAGACCACAAACTCGCCATTCTCGATCGTCAGATCGACCGAGGGGATGACATGCACGTCGCCAAAGGACTTGCTGACCGATTTCAGTACGATTTTACCCATGATATCCTCACTTCACCGCGCCGAAGGTCAGCCCGCGGACGAGTTGTTTCTGGCCAAACCAGCCCATGATCAGAATTGGCGCGATGGCCATGATGGAAGCCGCCGAAAGCTTGGCGTAAAACAGCCCCTGCGGTGCCGAAAAGCTGGCGATGAAGGCCGAAAGCGGCGCGGCATCAACCGTCGTCAAGGTGATGGTCCAGAACGCCTCGTTCCAGGCCAGGATGATGTTCAGCAGCATGGTCGAGGCGATGCCGGGAATGGCCATCGGCGTCAGGATGTACAGCACCTCGTTTTTCAGGCTGGCCCCGTCCATCCGTGCGGCCTCGAGGATCTCGGAGGGGATTTCCTTGAAGTAGGTGTAAAGCATCCAGATGATCACCGGCAGGTTCATCAGCATCAGTGCCAGAACCAGACCGATGCGGGTGTCGAACAGCCCAGTGCGCTGAAAGATCAGGTACATCGGGATCAGCACCGCGGCCGAGGGCATCATTTTGGTGGACAGCATCCACATCAACAAATCCTTGGTCCGCTTGCCGGGCACAAAGGCCATCGACCATGCCGCCGGAATGGCGATCAACAGGCCCAGCACGGTGGACCCGACCGACAGGATGATCGAGTTCATGAAAAAGCGCGGATAGTCGGAACGCTCCCAGACATCGGCATAGTTCTGCAAGGTCCAATCCGCGCCCAGCAATTCGGGCGGCGAGGCCACGGCGCTGGCTTCGGTCTTGAAGCTGGTCAGGATGGTCCACAGGACCGGGAAGAAGATAAGAAGGGCGACGGACCAGGCGGCGAGCGTGAAGAACAGCTTGCGGCGGGGGGTGACAGCGCGGGCCATGGGGATCTCCGTCTTTCAGGCGTCTAGATGCTTGCCCATGCTGCGCATGAGGAAGAAGGCGACAATGTTGGCAAGAATGACAGCAATGATCCCGCCAGCAGCGGCGCGTCCGATGTCTTTGGCGATGATGGCCTGCTTGTAGATCATGTAGGGCAGCGTGGTGGACGCCGATCCGGGGCCGCCTTGGGTGGTGGTGAAGATTTCACCGAAGATGCCCAGCAGGAAGATGGTCTGGATCAATACGACAACCGTGATGGCGCGAGTCAGATGCGGCAGCGTGATGTAGCGCAGGCGGCTCAGGGCCGAGGCACCATCCATTTCGGCGGCCTCAAGCTGTTCCGACGACAGCGACTGAAGGGCCGTCAGCAGGATCAGCGTGGCAAAGGGCAGCCATTCCCATGAGGTGATGAAGATCACCGATGCCATGGGATAGCTTTCCAGAAACAGGATCGGCTCTGTCCCCAACCCTTTGGCAGCGGCGGCCAGCAGGCCGTTCTGGGGATGCATGAACAGGTTTTCCCAGATCGAGGCGGCAACTGGCGGCATGATGAAGAAAGGCGAGATCACCAGAATCCGCAACGGACCCTGGCCCCAGACGGGTTGGTCGATCAGCAGGGCAATCAGCACTCCGAAGATGATCGTGATCGCCAGCACCCCACCAACCAGCAAAAGCGTGTTGGAAATCGCGAGCCAGAAGTCCGGCGCGTTGAAGAACCAGGTGTAGTTTCGCACACCGGCCCAGCCGTTGCGTTCCGGCGACAGCAAACGGTAAATGCGGAACGAAAAGTAGATCGTCATCACCAGCGGCACGATCATCCAGATGAACAACAGGATGACCGAGGGCGCTACCATAAGTCTGCCAGTGGCGCGGGAAGATTGGGTGGCCATCAGAATTCTCCGAGTCAAATGCCGGGCCAGCCGACTGGCCAGACCACTTCAGATACCAGATTTATGGGGGTTAATGACTTCCCCCGCACCTTGGGAAACGCGGGGGAAGAAGTGAAGGTCGGCGGCGTTTGCAGCCGACCTTCGGGTCTTACTTGATGTAGCCTGCCGAGGTCATTTCTTCGACAGCCAAAGCCTGCGCTTCGGCCAAGGCATCATCCACCGACTTCTGGCCAGCCAAAGCGGCCGAGAAGATCTCGCCGACCGAGGTTGCAAGACCTGCAAACTCTGGGATCGCCACGAACTGCACGCCGACATAAGGCACCGGCTTGGTGGCCGGATTGGTCGGGTCAGCTGCGTTGATCGAGTCGATGGTCATCTTGGCGAAGGGCAGCGCCGCGTATTCCGCATTGGCATAAAGCGAGGTGCGGGTGCCCGGAGGTGCATTGCGCCAGCCTTCTTTGGCCGCGACCAAAGCGATGTAGTCCTTGTTGGTCGCCCAGTTCACGAACGCTTTGGCTGCGTCCTTGCTGTCAGACGAAGCCGGGATGGCCAACGACCACGCCCAAAGCCAGTTTGCGCGCTTGCCAAGGCCCATATCGGGGGCCAGAGCGAAGCCGACCTTGTCGGCAAACTCGGACTGTGCCGGATCGGTCAACGAGCCAGCCGACACGGTGGCGTCCATGCGCATGGCGCATTTGCCTTGCAGCGACAGGGTCAGGTTTTCGTTATAGCCGTTGTTGGACGCGCCGGGCGGGCCGTATTTGGTCAGCAGCTCGACGTAGTCGGTCATCACGGCTTTCCATTCCGGCTGATCAAACTGGGGCACCCAGTTTTCATCGAACCAGCGTGCGCCATAGCTGTTGGCCATGGTCGTAAGGAAGGCCATGTTCTCGCCCCAGCCGGCTTTGCCACGCAGGCAGATGCCGTAAATGCCAGCTTCGGCGTCGGTCATCGCGGCAGCAGCTGCCTTGATTTCGTCCCAGGTGGGCGCGTCCGAAATGGTGATGCCAGCCTTTTCGGCCAGATCCTTGCGGTAGTTCAAGAAGGACGACTCGCCATAGAAGGGCGAGGCCAGCAGTTTGCCGTCAACGGTCAGGCCGCCACGGATGGCAGGCAGCAGGTCGTCGATGTCATAATCTGCGGGCAGGTCGTTCAAGCTTTCCAGCCAGCCCTGCTTGCCCCAGATCGGAACTTCATAGGTGCCGATGGTGACAACGTCATACTGACCGCCGCCGGTGGCGATGTCGTTGGTGACGTTCTGGCGGAGGACGTTTTCTTCCAGCGTGACCCATTCGACCTTGATGTCGGGGTTCTTGGCGTAGAAGTCGTCCATCAGCCCTTGCATACGCACCATGTCGCCGTTGTTCACGGTGGCCACGGTGATCGTGGTTTCAGCGCTCGCCACACCCGCAAGGGTAAGCAAAGCCGTCGCGCCAAGCAGCGCGCGAAGCGTCATTTTCATTGGTATCCTCCCAGATCAGCGATTGAGCATTTCATCGCTTGTTGAGTAATTGCTCATACATGCACGGCATCCGTCAAGCCCCTTTATCCGCCGCAGATGCAAAGAAAACAAGCGGTCAGCGCACAGCCATCAGAGCGCGGGCCGTGGGTTCGTCTGTCACCAAGCCGTTGATAATGCGCGAGCTGAGCGCGGCAAAAATCGCCGGAACCTTTGATGCACCCGCAGCAATGCCGATGGAAGGGCGATCCAGTTCCTGCGTGATCCGCACCCCGCCTGTGCGGGTGTTGGTCCCAAGTTCAAGATACATGCCCGCCGAATCAAACACCCAACCGGCGACTTCCCCAACCGCGCCCGCCGCCTGCATCTCATCCAACTCGCTGCGCGTCACGAATCCATCGGCCAGCAGGGGGGCGTCGTTGCTCATCTGGCCCACGCCAACAAAGATCACATCGGCAGTGCGGGCCAGTTCGATGACCTTTTTCACCGGACCGAGCGCGTGGAAGGCGGCATTTTCCTGCGGTGTTGGGCTGATCACCGGCACCGGCATCGGGTAATGCGGCGCGCGCACCTTGTCAGCAATCCGCATCACCACGTCAAAAAAACTGGCCGAACCATCGGGGGCGATGTTGCCGATCAGCGACACCAGCCGATGCTGTTCGGCGTCCATCGGCGCCATCGCATCGACCATGCCGCGCATTGCGCGGCCCGTGCCCAGCGCCAATGTCATCGGCCCCGGCATCCGCAAAAACCGCTCCAGCTCTGCCGCCGCCGCGGGGGCAATCGCGCGCACACTGTCGCCGCCCGGCCCCAGACCCGGGGCCACCCGGCAGCGCGTCAGGTTGAAGCGCGCCTTCAGGTCGGATTCCAGATCGAGGCAGGACCCGATCGGGTGGTTCAGGCGCACATGAATCAGCCCCTCGGCCATCGCGCGGCTGACCAGCCGCTGTGCGCGTTGGCGCGATACGCCCAGTTCCGTGGCAATCTGGTCCTGCGTCAGCCCACCGACATAGTAAAGCCAGCCCGCACGGGCGGCCTCGTCATTCAGTGTGGGTTCTGGATCGGTGCGGCTCATGCTGGGTCCTGTAACGCAGGGTCAATCTGAAAGAAATCCGCAAAGGATGCAAACCGTCTGTCGGCGCGGGCATCTTCGGGTTCATCCAGAACCCGGTCTTTCAGATGGCTGCCACCGGTGAAACGCCAGACCGGCATGCCTGCGGCAAGCGCCGCCCGCACCCCCGTCAAGCTGTCCTCAATCACCAGACAGCGCACCGGGTTCACCCCCATCTGCGCCGCCGCGTGCAGGAAAAGGTCTGGCGCAGGCTTGCCGCGCGCGACCATGGTCGAGGTGAACAGACGCGGCCCGGCCAGATACCCCAGCCCCACCATGGCCAGCGATTTCGCCGCCCGCATCGGGCTGCTGGAGGTGGCGATGCAATAGGGCACCCGCAGCCGTGCCAACACATCTGCCACATGCGGCATGATCTTCAGATCCTGCTCAAACCGGGTCAGCAGGCGGGCGCGGTATTGGTCTTCAAACTCGGGCGGCAGGATCAGGTTGAACTCTCGCCTTATGGTGTCCATGACGGTGGGGTAGCTGCGGCCAAGAAAGTGGCGGGCGACATAGGTCAGGTCGATATGAACGCCCAAGGCGGCCAGCTCATCAATCAGCATTTGGGCCGAGATGATTTCCGAGTCGATCAAAACGCCGTCGCAATCAAAGATGATCAGGTCATACATCAGAACAGCGCCGCCAGTCGGGCGGTATCAATGCCGGGCACGATATGGCCCGGCGGTTTGACGGTCGCCACGTCTTCACCCGCAACGATGGCATTCACCACCGCCTCTTCAACTGCCTGAACGGCGGCCAGATAAAGCGGGTCGATCTGCTCGCCATTGATCTCGGTCTTGGTCAGCGTGGCACCGGCATGCTGCGGCATCGGGCCGGGGTTGGCGGTGGACAGCGCAAGGAAGATGTCGCCCGACGAATTGCCCCCCGGCGTGCCACCGCGCCCAATGCCCAAGGCCGCGCGTTTGGCCACTTGCCGCAAGGAAAGTCCCGACAGTGGCGCGTCGGTGATCAGCACGACAATGATCGACCCCAATTCCTTTTTCGGCATGCCGCGATCAAACGTTCCTTCGGGCATCAGCGCGCCCACCGCCCGCCCCAGCACCTGAAAATCCGTGCGCTTCCCATGGTTGGCCTGCACCAGTACTCCCATGGTGTAGGTCTGCCCGCCAATCTGGAACAGCCGCGACGAGGTGCCTGTCCCGGCCTTGAACTGATAGGCAATCATGCCATTGCCACCCCCGACCGAACCTTCGGCCACCTGACCCGCTCCGGCATCGTTCAGCGCCGCGATGGCGTGGTCGGGCGTGACATGCAGGGCATTGATATCGTTTAGAATCCCGTCATAGGTTTCCGCCACCACCGGCATCGCCCAGCCGTGATCCTTTCGGAAGAAGTCGCCGTAGTGGTCGATCATCCAGCGGGTCGCACCATGATGGACCGCGCCGACACCGTGGGTGTTGGTGATACAGACCGGGCCAATCATGTAACCCGCGTCGTCGATCCAATGGGTGCCTGTCATCTCGCCATTGCCGTTGAGCGCGTAGTGGCCAGCCCAGACCGGCACCGGCAACCCGGTATCAGAACGCGGCAGAATGGCGGTGACCCCAGTGCGCATCTTTCGCGCCGGATCGGTCAGAGTGCAGAACCCCACCTTTACCCCAGCCACATCGGTGATCGCATTCAGTGGCCCGGTGGTGCCGGGAAAGGGCAGGCCCAGATCGCGGGCGCGGGGTTTGGCGCGGGTTTGGGAGAGGGGCATGGGCGCATCCTTTACAGCACGCCTCAAGGGATGCCGTTGCGCTCGGTTCAAATCAAGGAAAGTTTTCCCAAGGGCGCAAATGGCAGGGCTCCGCATCAAGTCCGGAGCGGCCTGGCCTGACTGCCATTGCTGATTTCATCGGGTTGGATCTTGGTCTAGCTTTGTGGAAAAGTTGGGGGCCACTATGACCAAACTGAACTGGAAAACCGCCGCAGAACTGACGCAGGGCTTTCGCGCCGGTGATTTTTCACCGCCGCAGGTGTTGGCCGACTGTCTGGCGCAGGTGGATCGGCTGGAACCTGCGCTGAACGCTTTGGTGCTGGTCGACCGGGAGGGAGCGGCCGCGCAGGCCGCGGCCAGTGCGCAGCGCCATGCGGCAGGGCGGGCACAGGGGCCACTGGACGGGGTGCCGGTGCTGGTCAAGGATATCCTGCTCACCAAGGGCCAGCCCACCCTGCGCGGATCATGGAGTGTCGATGCGGCGGGGCCCTGGGAACATGATGCCCCCTGTGTTGCCCGACTGCGCGAGGCGGGGGCGGTGTTGATGGCCCGCACCACCACGCCCGAGATTGGCTGGAAAGGCGTTACCGATTCGCCGCGCCACGGCATCACCCGCAATCCTTGGGACGTGGCCAAGACCCCGGGCGGGTCGTCAGGGGGGGCATCGGCAGCCTTGGCGGCGGGCTATGCGCCTCTGGCGCTGGGCACCGATGGCGGCGGGTCGATCCGCATTCCGGCCAGCTTTGCGGGCGTTTACGGACTCAAGCCATCGTTTGGCCGGGTGCCTGCTTGGCCGTTGTCGCCGTTTGGCACCGTTGCCCATGTGGGGCCGATGGCACGCACGGTGCAGGATGCGGCGCTGTTGCTGGAGGTGATCGCGCAGGGCGACGCGCGCGATTGGCACGCACTGCCGCCACCCGAAGCGGGCGCGATGCTGCGGGGGCTTGGCGATGGCATCCGGGGCCTGCGGGTGGCCTACTCTCCGACGCTTGGCTATGTGGATGTGGATACGCAGGTGGCCGCAGCCGTGCGGCGCGCTGTCGATCTGATGGCCGATCTGGGGGCCGAGATCACCGAGATTGACCCCGGCTTTGCCGACCCCGCGCGGATGTTTCAGATCCTGTGGTGGTCTGGTGCGCGTCAAGCCTTGGGGCATTTGCCAATGCAGGCGCGGGCGCAGATGGACCCTGCCTTGGCCGCTGTGCTGGATGAGGCCGCGCGGTTCACGTTGGACGACTACATGGCCGCGCAAACCGCGCGTGGGGCTCTGGGCGCGCAGATGCGCCAATTCATGCAGCGGTTTGATCTGCTGGTGACGCCGACGATGCCGGTGGCGGCCTTTGAGGCCGGGCTGCTGGCCCCCGGCCCGCTTGGCCCGCAGGCATGGGTGAACTGGACGCCGTTCAGTTATCCGTTCAATCTGACAGGGCAGCCTGCCGCCAGCCTCAACTGTGGCTTCACGGATGCGGGCTTGCCCATGGGCCTGCAGATCGCCGGGCCGATGTTTGATGATTCGGGGGTTTTGCGGGCGTCGGCGGCAGTTGAGGCGGCGCTGGGGCTGCTGCATCACCGGCCGGCGATGGCCTTGCAGGCGCCCGAATGACAAAGGGCCTGACTGTTGCCAGTCAGACCCTTGGAAGTCATGGTGAGCCGGACGGGATTCGAACC
>JBIHZO010000378.1:0-3824 GCA_044231405.1 Cypionkella sp.
TGGACGACGAAATTCCGTTCTGAAACAAACATGATCCGGTGCCGCCACAAGCGGCACTGGACCTTCTGCATCCTATTCCCTATATAATCGCTCAACAACTGAGTGAGGGCGATATGAACCAGCCGCAGGACAAGATCGAGGGCGCGCCCCTGATCCGCCCATCGACCACCGATCACCCCTTGTATGAACAGGTTGTCGAGGCCTGCCGCACGGTGTTCGACCCGGAAATCCCGGTCAATATCTACGATCTTGGCCTAGTCTATACGATTGAAATCAATGATGAAAGCGAAGTCGAGATTCTGATGACGCTGACGGCCCCCGGCTGCCCAGTGGCGGGCGAGATGCCCGGTTGGGTGGCCGATGCAGTGGAACCTTTGGCCGGGGTGAAGCACGTCAACGTCGGCATGACCTTTGATCCCCCATGGGGCATGGAGATGATGTCGGACGAGGCGCGGCTGGAACTGGGGTTCATGTAGCGCGCAAGTCTGGGGGCTTGCATTGTACCAAAGCAAACCTCTGAGATTGCAATGTTCCAATGCAAGCGCTATAGATTGCATATGAAACCACAAGCCGCTGTTCTGACCGGTGATCTGATCGGGTCCACCGACACCTCGCCAGAGGCCACCGAAGCCGCGATGAACGTCGTCGCAGGCTGTTTTGGGGCTTTGAACGGCTTCACCCGATTTCGCGGTGACGGATGGCAACTGTATTTCGACAATCCGGGATACGGGTTGTGGGCCATGCTTCGGATTGCCGCCGCCTTGCGCGCAGCAGGAGGTCTGGAAAGCCGCATCGCCTTGGGTTTGGGACGGTCCGAAAGGGTTGATCTGTCCAATCTGTCCACGGCCCATGGCAGCGCTTTTGTCGCCTCCGGTCGTGCTTTGGCGGGGATCGGCAAAGGAAGCCGATTTGCGATGGCTGGCGACGGCTTGGACCTGCTTCATGCCCAACTGGCCAGCCTGATCGACGAGCGGATGGCAAACTGGTCACCAGAGCAAGCACAGGCCGCCGCGTTGGCATGGTCCCGTTTCCGGCACCAGACGCAACTTGAAGTTGCACAAGAGCTTGGAATCTCCCGACAAGCTGTGGCCGCACGCCTGAAATCGGCAGGGTTTGGGCCGATCGACTTGACGCAGTGGCGGTTTTTCCTGACCTTCACCACCAGCGACGGCACGTTCAACACCGAGGGTCACGCCCATGCCTGAAACCCTGACCGCCCTCCTGCTCGCCCATATCCTTGCCGATTTTCTGTTTCAGACCAACTGGATGGTGGCACAAAAGGCCAGCGCCAAGGGGCTGGCGGCGCATGGCGCGGTGGTGTTGGCAACGCTGATCGTCACCACGGGGGGCCTGCATCCGGCCTTGTTCTGGCTGACGGCGCTGCATCTGGTCGTTGATCTGGGCAAAACCCGGATGCCGCATGGGCTGACAGCTTTTCTGGCGGATCAGGCCTTGCATGTCACGTCACTGTTGGCGCTGGCGCTTTGGTTGCCCAGTCTTTGGGCCAACGGCCTTTGGGCGGGCACACCCGCTCTGCCCACCGCAATGGCCCTGACGGCCGGTGTCATTCTGGCCACCCGCGCCGGGGGCTATGCCATCGGTCTGCTGATGGAACCCTTTGCGGCGGCCTCGCCCGATGGTCTGCCCGGCGGGGGTCGGGTGATCGGGCAGTTGGAGCGCGGGTTGATCTTTGCGATGATCCTGCTGGGCCAACCCGAGGGTGTCGGTCTGCTGATCGCCGCCAAATCCATCCTGCGCTTTGGCGCGGTGAAAGATGACCGTGCGGCCAGCGAATATGTCATCATCGGCACGTTGGCCTCGTTCGCTTGGGCGATTTTGGCCGCACATGGCACGGCAACACTGATATCCACGCTGCCGCCGCTTGGAATTTCGACGCAGGTTCCCTAGATAGATTGAAAAGGAGTATCCCATGTTCAGCATTCCCGGCAAAGCGGCTGTCACCCTGACCCCCATGGCAGCCCAGCAAATCTCGCGGTTGATGGACAAGCAACAGACCATCGGCCTGCGCATCGGCATCAAGAAGGGCGGTTGCGCGGGCATGGAATACACCATGGACTATGTCACGCAGGCCAATCCGATGGATGAGGTGGTGGAGCAAGACGGCGCGCGGGTTTTGATCGCGCCGATGGCACAGCTGTTCCTGATCGGCACCGAGATTGATTACGAGGTTGACCTGCTGCACGCGGGCTTCAAGTTCCGCAATCCGAATGTGACCGAGTCTTGCGGCTGCGGCGAGTCGATCAAGTTCAAGGACGCCTGAGCGGTGGCGGGGTGATCCCCGCCCTGCCTGCCGGGGGTCTGGAAGGCTGAGTATTTTCAAAACACCAATCGCAGCCCCCTTCCCCTTGTCCCGCCACTTCGCTACCGCTTGTGCGAACAACGGAGGGTCCGATGAAAAAGCTGGCGGCAGGCAATTGGAAGATGAACGGCAACATGGCAGCTCTGGCCGAGGTGCAGGCCCTTCTGGCTGCCCATCCGGCCCCGTCTTGCGAGATGCTGTTGTGCCCGCCCGCCACCTTGATCGCTGCGATGGCCATGCAGGCGGCAGGGTCAGCACTGCGCGTCGGCGGGCAGGATTGCCACGCCAAAACCGCCGGAGCGCATACGGGTGACATCTCGGCGGCGATGCTGGCCGATGCCGGCGCGACCCATGTCATTCTGGGCCATTCCGAGCGCCGCGCCGATCACGGCGAAACCGATGCACAGGTTCTGGCCAAGGCGCAGGCGGCCATCGCGGCGGGTTTGGTGGCTGTGGTCTGCATCGGCGAGACCGAAGCGCAGCGCGATGCAGGGACCACCCTTGACGTGATCGGCGCGCAACTGGCTGGATCCGTGCCCGCCGACGCCACCGCCGCCACCTTGGTGGTGGCCTATGAGCCGGTCTGGGCCATCGGCACCGGGCGCACGCCCACCATTGCACAAATCGCCGAGGTCCACGCCTTCCTGCGGGCCCGTCTGACCGCGCGTCTGGGGACGCAGGCCTCCGGCGTGCGACTTTTGTACGGTGGTTCAGTCAAACCGTCGAACGCGATGGAAATTTTCGCCGTCCCCGATGTGGACGGGGCGCTGGTCGGCGGGGCAAGCCTGAAGGCTGCCGATTTCGGGGCCATCGTGGCCGCTTTGTCGGCATGACCAAGCCACCCATGAGCCTGCTGGCCGCCAATCTGGTGTGCATGGCGTCCATGTTGGTTTGGGCCGCGGGTCTGCCTGCCGCCGAGATCATCATCCCGCTGCTGCCAGCGCTGTCGTTTTCCGCCGCCCGCATGAGCCTTGGCGCGCTCGCCCTGCTGCCGATCTGGGTGCTGATCGAAGGCAGTGGCGTTCTGCGCGGCGCCGGCTGGCTGCAGGGCATCATGGTGGGCGGGCTGTTGGGCGTCGGTGCGCTGTGCATCATCATCGGGCAAACCCTGACCGATCCGGTGACGGTGGCGATCATCTCGGCCACCATGCCGGTGGTGGGCATCGCCCTCGAGGTGGTGCTGGACGGCAAGAAGCTGACGCCGGGTCTGATCCTTGGCCTGCTGCTGTCGCTGGTCGGCGGAGTGGTGGCCTTGGGAGGCAGTCTTGGCGGGCTGGGTCTTGGCATGGGCGCGCTGATCTGTTTTGTCTCGGTGCTGACCTTCACGCTGGGCTCGCGCCTGACCGTGACCTCGTTTCCCACCTTGACACCGCTGGGTCGCACCAGCGTCACGCTGGTCGGGGCCGCCATCGTCACCCTGTGCGCCGCCAGCCTTCACATTGCCTTTGGCTCCCCTGCCCCAGATTTCTCCAGCTTTGGTCCGAAGGAAGTCTCCGCGCTTCTG
>JBIHZO010000379.1:0-3807 GCA_044231405.1 Cypionkella sp.
AGTGATGGCCAATCTGCAAGCGGGCGGCGGCACATGGATTGAATACAACGTCACCGCAGCGCAGCTGGAAACCCGTGTCGGGGCCAAGATTGCCAAAGGCGCGCCGGCTTTGTGGGATTGGGTGCGCGAAAAGACCCGTGCCTTCTTCGATTGACTGCGACAATTCGGTATACCGTCGCATACCATCTTCCCTTTAACGCATTTTTCAACTAAAGCCCTCAAAAGCGAATCCAACAGCAAGGGGCCCACATGACCAAGATTAAGGTAGCGAACCCCGTCGTCGAACTTGACGGCGACGAGATGACCCGGATCATCTGGGACTTTATCAAACAAAAGTTGATCCTGCCCTACCTGGACATTGATCTGAAGTATTACGATCTGGGCATTGAAGAACGCGATCGCACCAACGACCAGATCACCATCGACTCGGCGCTGGCGATCCAGAAATACGGCGTCGGTGTCAAATGCGCCACCATCACTCCGGACGAACAGCGGGTCGAGGAATTCGGCCTGAAACAGATGTGGAAATCGCCCAACGGCACCATCCGCAACATCCTGGGCGGCGTGATCTTCCGCGAGCCGATCATCTGCCAGAACGTGCCGCGCCTTGTGCCCGGCTGGACCAGACCGATCGTGGTGGGTCGTCATGCCTTCGGCGATCAGTACAAGGCCACCGATTTCCGCTTTCCGGGCGCGGGCAAGCTGACAATGAAATTCGTCGGCGAAGACGGCACCGTGATCGAAAAAGAGGTCTATCAGGCCCCGTCTTCGGGCGTGTTCATGGGCATGTACAATCTGGACGACTCCATCCACGACTTCGCGCGGTCGTCGATGAACTACGGCTTGCTCAAGGGCTGGCCGGTGTATCTGTCCACCAAGAACACCATCCTCAAGGCCTATGACGGTCGTTTCAAGGACATCTTCGCAAAGGTCTATGCCGAGGAATTCGAAGACAAATTCAAGGCAGCGGGCATCCATTACGAACATCGTCTGATCGACGATATGGTGGCATCGGCCATGAAATGGTCGGGCGGCTATGTCTGGGCCTGCAAGAATTATGACGGCGACGTGCAGTCCGATACCGTGGCGCAGGGCTTTGGCTCACTTGGCCTGATGACCTCGATCCTGATGACCCCCGATGGCCAGACGGTTGAGGCAGAAGCCGCACACGGCACCGTGACCCGTCACTTCCGTGAACATCAGAAGGGCAAGGCCACCTCGACCAACTCGGTGGCTTCCATCTACGCCTGGACCGGTGGTCTGAAGCACCGCGCCAAGCTGGACGACAACGCAGCCCTGATGCGTTTTGCCACCACGCTGGAAAAGGTTACAGTGGATGCGGTCGAAGACGGCTGGATGACCAAGGATCTGGCCTTGCTGGTTGGGCCGGATCAGAAATGGTTGACCACGATGGGCTATCTGGAAAAGGTTGACGAATACCTGAACAAGGCCCTCCAAGGCTAATTCCGTCACAAAACTGACCTAAGGTCCGGGGGGACAACCCCTCGGACCTTACATTTTTATTGCCCTCTGGCCTTTATGCTGCAAACGCGATATGGCCGCGCCAACCCGAATGAACAGAAAGAGATCTCCCCGATGGAGCTTCGCAACATCGCCATCATCGCGCACGTCGACCATGGCAAAACCACCCTCGTTGATGAATTGCTGAAACAGTCCGGTTCGTTCCGCGACAATCAGGCCGTGGCAGAGCGTGCCATGGACAGCAACGACATCGAACGGGAACGTGGCATCACGATTCTGGCCAAATGTACGTCGCTGGAATGGGGCGGCGCGCGGATCAACATCGTTGACACCCCCGGCCACGCCGATTTCGGTGGCGAAGTTGAGCGTATCCTGTCGATGGTGGACGGTGTGGTTCTGCTGGTGGACGCCGCCGAAGGCCCGATGCCGCAGACGAAATTCGTGACTGCCAAGGCGCTGGCCTTGGGTTTGCGCCCGATTGTGGTGCTGAACAAGGTCGACAAGCATGACGCGGAACCGGCGCGCGCGCTGAACGAAGTGTTCGATCTGTTCGCAAACCTTGGCGCCGACGACGATCAGTTGGATTTCCCGGTGCTGTACGCCTCTGGCCGCTCTGGCTGGGCCGATGTCGAACTGGACGGTCCGCGCAAAGACCTGACCGCCTTGTACGATCTGGTCATCAAACATGTCCCGGAACCGAAGCAGATCGCGCGTCGGGCAGAACCATTCCAGATGCTGGCAACCACCCTTTCGGCGGACCCTTTCATCGGCCGCATTCTGACCGGTCGGGTTGAGGCTGGCACGTTGAAAGCCGGCGAAACCATCAAGGCGCTGTCGCGCGACGGCACCAAGCTGGAGCAGTTCCGCGTCTCCAAGGTGCTGGCCTATCGCGGCCTTGTGATGACCCCGATTGACGCGGCCGAGGCTGGCGACATCGTGACACTGGCCGGGATGACCAAGGCCACCGTGGCCGATACGCTTTGCGCTTTGGATGTCGACACCGCCATTCCTGCGCAACCGATTGATCCGCCGACGATTTCGATCACCTTTGGCATCAACGATTCTCCGCTGGCTGGCAAAGAAGGCTCCAAGGTGCAGTCGCGCATTATCCGCGAACGCCTTATGAAAGAGGCCGAAATCAACGTGGCCATTAAGGTCACCGACACCCCCGGCGGCGACGCTTTCGAAGTGGCCGGTCGTGGCGAATTGCAAATGGGTGTGCTGATCGAAAACATGCGCCGCGAAGGGTTTGAGCTGTCAATCTCGCGCCCGCGCGTGCTGTTTCAGGACATCAACGGCGTGAAATCCGAGCCGATTGAAGAAGTCACCATCGACGTGGATGACGAATACACCGGCGCCGTGATCGAAAAGCTGACCGGTCCCCGCAAGGGTGATCTGGTTGAGATGAAGCCAGCAGGCGTGGGTAAAACACGTTTGATCGCCCATGTGCCTTCGCGCGGTTTGATCGGCTATCACGGTCAGTTCATGACCGACACCCGCGGCACCGGGGTTTTGAACCGTGTGTTCCACGACTGGGCCCCGCACAAAGGCGCCATCGAAGGCCGTCGTCAGGGCGTTCTGATCTCGATGGAATCGGGGATTTCGGTCGCCTATGCGATGTGGAAACTGGAAGATCGCGGCCATTTCTTTATCGGCGTGCAGGAACCTGTTTACACCGGCATGATCATTGGCGAGCACTCGCGCGACAATGATCTGGAAGTGAACCCGCTGAAGGGCAAGCAGCTGACCAACGTGCGTGCATCGGGCACGGATGAAGCGGTGCGCCTGACCACTCCGGTGAAGCTGTCGCTGGAACAGTGCATCGCCTATATTGACGATGATGAACTGGTCGAAGTGACGCCGAAATCGGTCCGCATGCGCAAGCGCTACTTGGATCCGAATGATCGCAAGCGGCACTCGCGTTCTGCCTGAGCTAGAAAACCCGCCGCAAGGCGGGTTTTTTTTTAACATGGGTCGGGGTTTTATGCGGCGATCGCCAATCGGCAGGGATAGAACTCTTCGACCGTCACTGTTGCGCCATCAAAGGTGCAGAAGGTGCTGGCAGCCACTTCCTGCCAACCACCCTCTTCCGCCTCCAATGGCTCGGACACAACCGCGCGGCCGCCCCGTGTGTCGGACCAGCGGTGATACAGTGACGGTGCCGCCGCATCCGTGGCATAACGCACGGCATAGAGCCGTTGGCCGTCTGACAAAGCCGCAGTCAAGCGCAAATGCGGGGCCGCCCCTTTGGCGCGTGCCAGCGCAATGAACCGTGCCGCAGCCCGTTCCAACGCGCCTTTGGGGTCGGTTTCCAAGCCCTCGGCA
>JBIHZO010000049.1:0-12241 GCA_044231405.1 Cypionkella sp.
GTCACGCCCAGCGTGCCGGTGATTTCGCCGCTGTTGGCGCCGGTTCCCGAAGAGGCGACGTTGCCAACAACCTGCGAGCCTGCGTTAAGGATGGTCAGCGTGCCCGCGTTGGTGATGTTGCCGGTAAGGTCCCCGTCCAACGTCAGTTCGCCGCCCGTCAACACCTCTGCATCGCCCGAGATCGACCCCGGTCCGTTGACCGTCACAACGCCCGACCCGCTGATCGTCAGGCCCGTGGTCGTCGACAGGTTGCCGGTGACCTGCAGCATGCCCGCGCTGACCGCAACCGTGTCAACGGTCGAGGATTCACCGCCCAGCAACTCTGGCTGGTTCGCCCCTCCATCGCCGTCGATCACCACCGCGCCGCCCGCCACCGGGGCCACATCGCCGTCCCAGTTGGTGGCTTCGTTGAAGCTGGGGTTCCCCGCCGCCTCGCCATCCCAGGTCTGCGCCTGCGCCTGCCCGCCCAGGGTCAGGGTCGCCCCTGTCGCAAGGATAAAGACCAGTTCGGTGGCCCTGCCAAGGCGGCAGGTGCGGCGCAGACTGCGCTGGCGAATGCCGATCTGGCGGACAGTCGGGCGTGCATCAAACTGAGTCATGGTGATAATTCCTGCAAATGGCTCGGCATGGGCAAAGCGCCCGGCAGCAAAAAATTTGCGGAACTATGGCAAGGCG
This sequence comes from Cypionkella sp., assembly GCA_044231405.1. Classification (GTDB taxonomy): domain Bacteria; phylum Pseudomonadota; class Alphaproteobacteria; order Rhodobacterales; family Rhodobacteraceae; genus Cypionkella. Next base: position 676 of record JBIHZO010000049.1, read on the forward strand.
CAATACGTCCGGCAATATCCTTTAGGCAGGTTTCCGCTCTTTTGATCGATTGCAGCATCGTTGTGTTCCCTTTCCGTCACGGCTTTGATGGCATCTGGAACGCCCAAAGCTGCCGCCACATCAGTGCGATGCGACAGCCCGCTGTGCTGTGTGGGGCGGGCCGTGTGAACAGGCTTGCGCCCATGGCGACTTGCGAGGAGTTGCTGCCAAAGGCTTTGCAGCGCGGTCAAGTGGCGGTATACAGTGGCATGCGGATGACCCTGACCGAGATCTATGACGCCAAAGTGGCCGATGGCAGCCTGCGCCCAGACCCCGCGCAGCACGCGGTCCTGCCGCAACTGGAAGCGTTGCGCGTCTGGGCAGAGGCGAATGCCAGCCGCAAGATCGGTCTTTTTGCCGGGCTTTTCGCCAAACCGATCGCGCCGCCGCCGGGGATGTATCTTTGGGGTGGGGTGGGGCGCGGCAAGTCGATGCTGATGGACCTGTTCTGTGATCACACCGACATCGTCCAAAAGCGCCGCGTCCACTTTCACGCCTTCATGCAAGACATCCACCACGGCCTGCATGAGGCGCGCAAGCGCAATGTCGAAGACGCACTGGAACCGGTGGCCGAGGCCATCACCCAAAGCACCCGCCTGCTGGCCTTTGACGAGATGCAGATCAACGACATCACCGATGCGATGATCGTCGGGCGGCTGTTCGAAAAACTGCTGGCGGCGGGGGTGCTGATTGTCACCACCTCGAACCGCCCGCCCGAAGACCTGTACAAAACCGGGCTCAACCGCGCGCTGTTCCTGCCTTTCATCGACATGCTGCGCCAGCGTTTGCAGGTGGTGGAACTGGAATCCCCTCACGACTACCGCCAACACCGCCTGACCGGGGCGCAGGTTTACTTTCACCCGGCAGGCAAGGCGCAAAGTGATATCTCTGCCATTTGGAAAGACCTGACAGGCGGCGCTGTGGGCGCAACCCTGCGTCTGCCGGTCAATGGCCGCATCACCGAACTGCCGCGCTTTGCCAATGGCATCGGCCGCGCCACGTTCTGGGAACTGTGCGCCAAGCCCCTTGGCCCTGCTGATTATCTGGCCATCGCCTCTGCGGTGCGGGTGCTGATCCTCGAAGACATCCCGCAACTGTCGGCCAGCAACTACAACGAGGCCAAGCGCTTCGTCACCTTGATCGACGCGCTCTATGAGGCGAAGACCAAACTGATCTGCTCTGCTGCAGATGTGCCCGAACGCCTCTACATTGAAGGCACCGGCAGTTTTGAATTTGAACGCACCGCCAGCCGTTTGCGCGAAATGCAAGCGGCGGATTGGGGCCAATAGTCAGCCCTCAACCGCCTGCCATGCCCAGCCCCGGACGCCTAAAACTTGCCTAAAATTTGCGTTCATCTGTCCTTAAATATCCACAGGGGCTTGGGGGGCGTGCCCCCCAAACGGCCTGCTTGAAGCGCCGCAACTGTTAATTTTCCGTGAACCGAAATACTCAACCAATTGATGAAACTCAACAACAGGGAAGGTCCCAACGCGGGACCTACCCCCAAACCTGCCACAGCATCCGCAGGGCAAGCCCGGTCGAGGTGATCACCAGCAATGGCTTGATCAGCCGCGCCCCGATCCGCATCGCCAGCCGTGCCCCCAAAGCCGCCCCCGCGATCTGGGCCGCCGCCATCGCCAACCCCATCGCCCACCACGTCGCGCCGGAGAAAGCAAACACGCCCAAACTTCCAAGATTTGATGCAAAGTTCAGCATTTTCGTATGCGCCGTCGCCTTCAAGACCCCGAAGCCCGCCAACATCACAAAGGCCAGCATCAAGAAGCTGCCCGTTCCCGGCCCAAAGAAGCCATCATAGGCTGCGATCAGCGGCACGGCAGTAAAGGTGAAGACCGCAGGCCGGACCCGCTCGGCCCGCGCCGCGTCGGTCAGCCCCGGCTTGAAGGCAAAGAACAGCGCCACCGCGACCAGAACCACTGGCATGATGACCCGCAGCACCTCTGCAGGCACCGCCTGCGCCATCAGCGCCCCCGCCATCCCCGCCACCGCAGCCACCGCTGCCATGCCCAACTGCTCGGTGGGCCGCACATGCCCGGCCCGCGCATAGGTCACCGCCGCCGTCGCCGCCCCGAAGGTGCCCTGCAATTTGTTGGTCGCCAGCGCCTCCAGCGGCGAGGCCCCGGCCAAGACCAGCACCGGCACCGTGATCAACCCGCCCCCGCCCGCAATCGCATCGACAAACCCGGCCACAAAAGCGGCGCAAATCAGCAGCAAGGCAAGATGGCTGGCAACTTCAAACATCGCATTCTCCGGGTTGCAGCCTTTGTCAGGGGCATTGGCGGCGATGTAAAGTGACAGCCTTGGGGCCGTGCAGGCCTGTAGCCGCTCCGCCAGAAGTATTTGAAAAACAGCAATGGTTTTGGGGAGGTTTTGATCTTGGCGGGTCTAACCTGTCTGGGCGGTACACAGAGGGGCCCTGCTGACCGCAAACAGCAACTCGCCCTCACTGTATAGCCCTCCCGCCTGCGCACTGGACGGGTGCCGTTGGCCGGGTCGCGCCAGAGAGTAACGCCAATTTCAGTCAACTTGCGGCGGCCTCGAAGCAAATCAAAGCGTTTCGAAACACGGCCCACCCCACCGCGTTGCAGCCCCGGTTTCACAGAGCTGCCAATATCGCCCCAGCCCTTGCTCGGGGCAGGGTGCGGACCGACCGATTGAAAGCCCAACAGATCGCCCGACCCTTCGGCCACCTGACAACAGATCACGCCAGGTCCGGCGATGTGATCCCCAAGAACCTGCACTTGGCTGCGCAGGGCTTCAGGGGGGGGCGTGCCACCGATGCCGATCACTTCGTTCTACAGCGCCTTCATTGCTCCTGCATCCGCGGGAACCGCCCGCCGCACGATCACCCGGCAAACTCTTCGCGGCTGTAGCCTTGGATGTACAACAGCGCTGTCAGATCGCCGTGGTTCACCCTGATGTCACATTCCGCCTGCACCGATGGCTTGGCATGCAGCGCCACACCGGCACCGGCCAGCCCCAGCATGCCCAGATCATTGGCCCCGTCACCCACCGCGATGGCATCCGCAGGAGTGATCTCCAGTCGCTCTGAAATCTCGCGCAGCGCCTGCACCTTCGCCGCACGGCCAAGGATCGGGTCTGCGACTTTTCCGGTCAGCACGCCGCCCTCGATCAGCAACGTATTCGCCCGGTTTTCATCGAACCCCAACAGCCCGGCCATCGCCCCGGTAAAGGCGGTGAACCCGCCCGATACCAGCGCGGTATAGGCCCCCTGCGCCTTCATTGTGGCCAGCAAAACCGCCCCCCCCGGCATCAGCGTGATGCGGTCGCGGATCACCGCAGCAATCACGCTTTCCGGAAGACCGGCGAGCAATCCCACCCGCTCACGCAGCGCGTCCTCGAAGTCCAGCTCTCCGTTCATTGCCCGCGCCGTGATGCCTGCGACATGCGCGCCAACACCGGCCTCATCCGCAAGTTCGTCAATGCATTCCTGTTGGATCATGGTGCTGTCCATATCTGCGATCAACAAACGCTTGCGTCGGCCAGCGGCGGGCTGGATCACCAGATCGACGCCAATGCCCTGCAATCCTTGCCAAACCTCCCACTGGTTTTCTGGAACGGCTGGCAAAGCAATCTCTGCCGCAACCCCCGGGTCCAGCCAGACTGCATCGCCCCCGCCCCAGGCATTGCGCAGCGATTCCACCGTCATACGGTCCAACACGGGGCGGTCGGGGTTGGTCAACAATGTGGCAACGAACATGGGGCAAGTTTCCGATAGTGAACGGGCGCGTCGCATTTGCGCAATGATGCGGCGCTTTACCGCGATTTTACCGCTTGTGCCAGCCCGCAAGCGCCCATATCCCCAACAGCGGGACACCCCTCCCCAACGGGGGGCTTATATCTGGAAGGATACCATGTCTGATCTACCCGCACCGGCACAGCGCCCGGCAAATCCGCGTTTTTCCTCTGGCCCCTGCGCCAAGGTCCCCGGCTTCTCCCTTGACATGTTGGCAGATGCGCCGCTTGGCCGCTCGCATCGGGCCGCAGTGGGCAAAGCCAAGCTGAAACAGGCGATTGACCTGACTCGCGACATCCTGAACGTCCCTGCCGATTACCGCATCGGCATCGTGCCAGGTTCCGACACCGGCGCCGTGGAAATGGCGATGTGGTCGTTGCTTGGTGCCCGCCCAGTGGAAATGCTGGCCTGGGAAAGCTTTGGCGAAGGCTGGGTCACCGATGTGGTCAAGCAGTTGAAGCTGAACGCGAAAGTCAAGATCGCCCCCTATGGCCAGATCATTGATTTCGCGACCGTCGATTTCAATTCTGACGTGGTGTTCACGTGGAACGGCACGACGTCCGGTTGCCGCCTGCCCAATGCAGAAGCCATCCCGGCCGACCGCCAAGGCCTGACCATCTGCGACGCCACCAGCGCTGCCTTCGCGATGGACATGGACTGGGCCAAGCTGGATGTGACCACGTTTTCATGGCAAAAAGTGCTGGGCGGCGAGGGCGCGCATGGCATGATCATCCTGTCGCCCCGCGCGGTCGAGCGGTTGGAAAGCTACACCCCTGCATGGCCGCTGCCGAAGATTTTCCGGATGACGTCCAAGGGCAAGCTGATCGAAGGCATCTTTGTCGGTGAGACGATCAACACCCCGTCGATGCTGGCGGTGGAAGACTACCTTGTGTCGCTGAAATGGGCGCAATCGGTGGGCGGGCAGGCGGGTCTGGTGGCCCGCGCCACCGCCAACGCGCAAGTGGTGTGGGATTTCTGCGCCGCCAATCCGTGGCTGCAAAATCTGGCGGAAACGCCCGAGATCGCCTCGTCGACCTCTGTTTGCCTGAAGTTCCATGATGCCCGCATCAAGGATGGCGAGGCCTTTGCCAAAGCCGTCGCCAAGCGGTTGGAAAAGGCAGGCGTGGCCTATGACATCGGGGCTTACCGCGACGCCCCCGCAGGTCTGCGCATCTGGTGTGGCAGCACGGTGGAAACCGCCGATGTGGCCGCGCTGATGCCGTGGATCGCCCATGCTTTCGACGCGGAAATAGCCGCTCAGGTTTGAACCCTTGGTGGGTCAATGACCCACCCTACCCCCCATTCCATAGGGTGTGTGCCTGCACGCACCAGAGCCAAAGGAAACACCATGGCCCCCCGCGTTCTTGTCTCTGACGAACTTTCTGAAACCGCCGTTCAAATCTTCCGCGACCGTGGCGTCGAGGTGGATTACATGCCGAAACTGGGCAAGGACAAAGAGGCGTTGGCCGCCATCATTGACCAGTATGATGGCCTTGCCATCCGCTCGGCCACCAAGGCCACCGAAAAGCTGCTGGAAAAGGCCACCCGCCTCAAGGTCATCGGCCGCGCTGGCATCGGGGTCGACAATGTCGACATTCCGGCCGCGTCGAAAAAGGGCGTGATCGTGATGAACACGCCCTTCGGCAACTCGATCACCACCGCCGAACATGCCATTGCGATGATGTTCGCAGCCGCCCGTCAACTGCCGGAGGCGAACGCCTCCACCCACGCCGGCAAATGGGAGAAGTCCCGCTTCATGGGCGTCGAACTGTTCAACAAAACCCTCGGCGTCATCGGTGCGGGCAACATTGGCGGCATCGTCTGTGACCGGGCCGTCGGTCTGAAGATGAAGGTCGTGGCCTATGATCCCTTCCTGTCCGAGGAACGCGCGAAAACACTGGGCGTCACCAAGGTGGAACTGGACGACCTGCTGGCCCGTGCCGATTTCATCACCCTGCACGTGCCCCTGACCGACAAGACCCGCAATATCCTGTCCCGCGAGAATCTGGCCAAAACCAAAAAAGGCGTGCGCATCATCAACTGCGCGCGGGGCGGTCTGGTGGACGAGGCGGCCTTGGCCGATGCCCTGAAATCCGGCCATGTCGCCGCGGCGGCGCTGGATGTGTTCGAGATTGAACCGGCCACCGAGAACCCGCTCTTCAACCTGCCCAATGTCGTCTGCACCCCGCATCTGGGCGCCGCCACCACCGAAGCGCAGGAAAACGTCGCACTGCAGGTGGCCGAACAGATGTCCGACTATCTGCTGACCGGCGCTGTGCAGAATGCGCTGAACATGCCCTCCGTGACCGCCGAAGAGGCCAATGTGATGGGGCCGTGGATCAAACTCGCCAGCCATCTGGGCGCCTTCATCGGCCAGATGACGGATGAACCGATCAAGGCCATCAACATCCTTTACGATGGCACCGTGTCGGGCATGAACCTGGCCGCCTTGAACTCGGCGGTGATCGCGGGCGTCATGAAGGCGTCAAACCCGGATGTGAACCTCGTTTCCGCCCCCGTGGTGGCCAAGGAACGCGGCATCCAGATCTCGACCACCCGGCAGGAAAAAACCGGCACTTTTGACGCCTATATCAAGGTGACGATGGTGACGGACAAGCGCGAGCGGTCTGTCGCGGGCACTTGCTTCAGTGACGGCAAACCGCGCTTCATTCAGATCAAGGGCATCAACATCGACGCCGAAATCGGCGCGCATATGCTTTACACCACGAACGAGGACGTGCCGGGTATCATCGGCCTTCTCGGCATGACCATGGGCAAGAACGGCGTCAACATCGCCAACTTCACTCTTGGCCGCTCGGGCGTGGGGCAGGACGCCATCGCGATTCTGTATCTGGATCAGGCGATTGACCCCAAAGTCGTCAATACGCTGGAAAGCACGGGCTTGTTCCAACAGGTCAAGGCCCTGCAATTCGCGGTTTGACCCAAAAGGCACCCCTTGCCCTTTCATCTGTCTCTAAATATCCCGGGGGTCCGGGGGCAGCGCCCCCCGGCCCATCCATCAAGAGGCCCGCATGAGAACCTATGCCATCGGTGACATTCACGGCCATCTTGAACAGCTGCTCCGCGTCCATGCCTGGATTGCCCGCGACATTGCGGAACATGGCGCGGCCCCGATTGTCCATATCGGCGATCTGGTCGACCGGGGGCCGGATTGCGCGGGCGTGGTCGAGTATCTGCGCGCCGGTATCGCCGCCGGGCAGGACTGGATCGTCCTGAAGGGCAATCATGACCGGATGTTCGTAAATTATCTGTCCGACATCAATCACCATGACCCCGGTCTGCGTCGCGATCTGTCCTACCTGCACCCGCGCATTGGCGGAGCGGAAACGCTGGCCTCTTACGGCGTGAAAAACGCCGCCGACCGCCCGCTTGCCCCCGTGCATGCCGAGGCGGTGGCCGCCGTGCCCGCCGCTCATCGCGCGTTCCTCGGTGCGCTGCCCACCCGCCATCAGCGCGGCGAGGTGATCTATGTCCATGCCGGAATCCGCCCCGGCATTCCGCTGGACCTGCAGACCGAAGATGATCTGCTTTGGATTCGCACCGATTTTCTGGATGACAAACGCGACCACGGCACCCTGATCGTGCATGGTCACACCGCAATCGACACCCCCACCCATTACGGCAACCGCGTCAACATTGACAGTTCTGCCGCCTATGGTGGCCCGCTTTCAGCCATCGTGATTGAAGGGCGCGATGTGCATCTGTTGACGGAAATCGGCCGCAAGGCGCTGTTTCCGTCCTGAAATCTGCACCAAATCAGGTTTATAAACGCCCATTCACTTTGCCCAGTCCGGCACCTCTTGCGCTGGCACCAGCCGACCCGCGCAGGTGCCAAAGCCGATGCGATAGCCAGCCCCTTGTGCCGCGCCGCGCAAAATCACGGTGTCGCCATCCTCAACAAAACTGCGCTGGCCTCCTGCTATCGCCAACGGCTCTTTGCCACCCCATGAAAGTTCCAGCAGAGATCCGCGATTGCCCCGTTCCGGCCCCGAAATCGTGCCGGACCCCAACAGATCGCCCACATTCATCGGGCAGCCAGAACTGGCATGGTGGCACAGTTGCTGCGGTGCGGAGTAATACATCTGCGCATAATTGGTGCGGCAGATCACGGTTTCGGTGCCGCCTTCGGGCATCAGCCCAACTTCCAGCGTGATGTCATACAGCATCGGTCCCGGCTCGGCCAAATAGGGCAGCAGCGGCACCTCACGCGGAGGGGTTGCGACGCGGAAGGGCTGCAACGCCGCTGCCATCACGATCCATGGGCTGATCGTCGTCGCCGTCGCCTTGGCCTGAAATGGCCCCAACGGTTGATATTCCCAGGCTTGAATGTCGCGCGCCGACCAGTCGTTCAGCAACACATAACCGAAGATCATGGCATCGGCCTGCGCCACCGAAACCGGCCCGTCACTGGACTGCCCGACCACCGCGCCCAGCTCCAGCTCAAAGTCAAAGCGCTTGGATGCGCCGAAATAGGGCATCTCGGCCCCCGGTGGCTTCAACTGCCCCAAGGGGCGACGCACATCGGTGCCAGACACCACAACCGACGACGCGCGCCCGTTATAGCCGATGGGGATATGCAGCCAATTCGGCGGCAAAGCGTTTTCCGGGTCGCGGAACATCGACCCCACGTTGAAGGCATGATTCCGGCCTGCATAGAAATCGGTGTACTCTGAAATCATGAACGGAAGGTGCAGTGAGGCTTTGGCCATCGGCACCAGATGATCCTCGACGATCCAGCGTTTGGAGGCACCTTCGGTCAGCATCGCCGTCACCTGCGCGCGGAAATCCGCCCAGACATCCGCCCCCAACTCCATGAATTCGTTCCAGAACGGCACGTCGAACACCGGCTGTTCCGATATGCGCAACAGCCCCTCGGCCTCCAGCGCCGCCACGTCCAGAATGAAATCGCCGATTGCCACGCCACAGCGCGGATCGTCGTTGCCCACGGAAAACACGCCGCAGGGCAGGTTGTTCAGCGGGAAATCGGTGGTGGCGGAGTTGGCGCTGTCCACCCAGCTTTGCATCAGGCGCATGGTCGGTCCCTTCAATGGTCCCCCTACATCGCACAGCCTGCCAGTTTGCGAAAGATTTGAAGCATATGCGGCGGAGAAGGGCCGTGCGCAGTAAGATATCGTCAACCGTTGCAGTGCAGATTGCAGATGTGGGGGCTTTTCGTCGGGAAAAGGGAAAAGCCATGACGGTGAATTATGTGGACGGCATCAAGGTGATGAAACTGCACGATTGCATGGGCGCAGGCGGGCAGGGGGACGATGCGACGGCGATGCTGCGGATTTGGCAGTTGCTGTCAGGCGGCCATGCCATGCGCGACGCCAGCGCCTTTTGCCACCGGCTGTTGTAATGCCAAGGGGCCGTCCGGTGATCCGGGCGGCCGGCTAGTGGTTCATGCGGCGCAGGTTGATCCAAGCGGCAAGGCTCAGACCGCCTGCCAACAGCGCGATGATCCAGAAGAAACCCCGCTCTCCCATCGCCTCAAGAAACGGTGACAGGATGAGGGGTGCGGCAATTCCGCCGATCAGACCCGCCGCAATGATCGTCGGCGGCACGCGCGGATCATGGCCCATCTTATGCGTGGCGGTGACGTAGCCGCCCGGAAAGAACATGCCCGCACAGGCCCCCAGGATCACGAAGCAGGCTCCTGGATCCAACAGGGCTGCCCCCACCGCCGCCACAAAAGCCGCAGTCAACGCAACCGTGTACAGAGTGAACGCCGGCAGCAGATGCGCGGTGAAGGTCAGCGTCACGCGTGCGGCCAGAAATGCCAGAAAGAACAGCGACAACAGTTGCGCGGCATGGATCTCGGTTTCGCCGGCTGCAATCAGGGCGGCGGGGCCAAGGCCGATCAGCGTGGCCTCAAGCCCGATGGCCACCATGCAAAACGCCAGAATCGGCAGGTGCAGGCGAAAGGGCTTCACGGCCACCGCGACCGCCGCAGCCTCCGGTCGGCTCGCAGGTCCTGCGCCCAGCCAGATCAGGGCCGCAAACCCCGCAAAGGCTGCGAAAGCCAAGAAAGGGTCGTTGCCTAGGGCAACAAACAGCAGGGGTGCCCCAATCGCGCCGATGCCGAAAGTGGCGTTCAACAGACTGAGCATGGCCGTCCCGCGTGGTCCAAATGCCCGCAGCATCCGCGGATTGAACACCACGGTCGCGCAGCCATAGCCAGCACCAAACACCATGGCCCCCAGCAAAACCGCAGGCCAGCCCAGCCCCGATGCAACCAGTGCCGACCCCAGTCCCATCATCACGATCACGTGGCGCGGCGACACTTGCGGGCCGCGCCAGAACATGCCCGCCACGCCCAAGGCACAGCCAATCCAATGCGCGGATATCACCAAGCCGACAGTTCCCAGTCCCAAACCAAAGCTGCGTGAAAACGCAGGGAGCGCAGGGCCATACAGGGCCTGCCCGGCCCCCATCAATATGAATGTCGCAACCCCGGCAAACAGCAGCCCCGCATTGGCCTTCAGCAAATTCTGCACACGCATCTCCTGTTTCCGCGCCATCGGTGTCCCTTGCCAAGGCGGCGCTGTCAACCGCGCCATCTTGCGAAATCGGGGGCTTCCATGCAGGCTGTGGCAATTGCATCCGGAGTGACTGATGAGTTTCGATCTTACCGCCTTTTTACCTTATCAATTGGCCGTGGCTTCCAGCCGGATTTCCAAGGGTTTTGCCGACCGCTATCGCGCCGAGTTTGGCCTTTCGATCCCGGAATGGCGTGTTCTGGCGCATTTGGCGCAGTCTGGTTCAGTGTCTGTGCGCGAAATCCATGCGCGGGTGGATATGGACAAATCCAAAGTGTCGCGCGCCGCCGCCCGTCTGGAAACCGCAGGCCTGATCGAAAAGCGTGAAAACCCCGACGACCGGCGCTTGCTGGACATGCGCCTCACCGAACTGGGTCGCACTCTGATCACCCGCATCGTGCCGATTGCCGACGCCTATCAGGCCGAGGTGATGGCGAAAATGGCCGAGGATGCTCCGGTGTTTCGCGCGGCCCTGCTCAAACTGATGGGTGACAAATGACCCAGCTTTACGACTATTGGCGGTCTTCTGCCGCCTACCGGGTCCGCATCGCGCTGAACCTGTCAGGGGTGCCGTTTGACAGCCTGCCAGTTGATCTGGTCAAAGGCGAACACCACGGGGCTGCCAACACCGCGCGCAACCCTCAGGGACTTGTGCCGACGCTGCTGATTGATGATCGGACCCTCACGCAATCGCTTGCGATCATTGAATATCTGGCTGAAACACGGGGTGGTTTGATGCCCGCCGATGCCGCGGGCCGGGCGCGGGTGCGCGCGCTGTCCTATGCCATCGCGATGGAAATCGCGCCGGTCTGCAATGTGTCGGTGCGCAACCATGTGGCCAGCCTTGGCACAGCCATGACCGCTGATGACTGGCAACGTCACTATATTTCCAAGGGTCTGGCGGCGTTAGAGGTGATGTTGGACACTGCGCCGACGGGCGATTTTTGCCATGGCGCTGCGGTGACCATGGCCGACGTTTGCCTTGTGCCGCAGATTTACAACGCGGAACGGGTGGGCATCGACGTGACGTCATTCCCCCATATTGCGCGGATCATGGCTAACCTTCGCCAAATCCCTGCTGTGGCAGCGGCCCACCCTGACCGCCACAAGCCCTGAACCGAAAGGCCCGCCGATGACCGATATCTTCATCCTGTCCGCCGCCCGCACTGCCATTGGTACCTTCGGTGGCGCT
>JBIHZO010000380.1:0-3793 GCA_044231405.1 Cypionkella sp.
ATTGAAGTAGTAGTTGACGCCGACAGAGATCAGACCGGCATTCACGTTTTGGGTGGTCCAGATGTCGGGGCTGCCCACCATATCCGTGCGCACCGATCCGAAATCGGCATAGGTATAGTCAATCCGACCGGTCCACTGCGGCGCGATGGGGAATTCCGCACCGACACCCAAAGCCCAGCCGGATGCAGAGCCAGACCCTTCGATTATCGGGTCCTGGTCATGCCAAGCCCCAACCGTTGCCATCGCCAACCCGGCTTTGGCATAGATCAGGCCGTTGCCTGCCTTGACGCCGATCTTGGGCATCACCGTCACAAGGTTGTCGACAGTGCGGCCAAATTCCGGAACGCTGCCCTCCGCGTCAGAGGTCGTGGACACAGCCTGCAAGCCAAAGAAAGAGGCCGAACCTTCAATCCCAAGCACATAGGTGCCCTGATCCCAGTTGTAGCCCATCTGTACACCCGCCGTGCCCTGCGATGCGTCCAGCCCTTGCAGATCAAACCCTGCAAAGCTGTTGCGCGGCGTGAATGCGGTGTAGTCACCGGCGACATTCACGCTGCCAAGATGGCCGCCAACATATGGGCCACTCATATCTTGCGCAAAAACAGCGGCTGAACTGGCAAACATCATCGCAACAGTTGACGAAACAAGAAGACGGGTCATTGCTCTCTCCATTGGTTGATTGAACCCCGCCCGAGCGTAGGGGACCACCCCGCAGGCTGCTTTGATACAAATCATGCCTCGCAAATATCTCGTGCTGCCGGATCAAGGATATGGTTTGCGGCCCAAACCCGGGCCTGTCAGACGCCGAACCGATTTCACGCACAACAGCTTGCAAGTTTGCATGGCCTTGCTACCATAGAAGCTATCTAAAGCTGTGTTGGAGTTGAAAATGGGGTTTTCCGAAGCTGTTCGTACTTGTCTGAAATTGAAATATGCAACCTTTCAGGGCCGCGCTTCGCGGTCGGAATATTGGTATTTCATTCTGTTCACCGTGCTTGTGGCGCTCGTTCTGAGTGGGCTGGCTTATGTCTCGGTGGGTCCGGATGGCTTGGGGGCCATGCAGAATGGCGGCCGCACGCCGGTTGCAACGATGGTGCTTTTTGGCGTTTTGGGGATTTTCTATCTGGCCATGCTGTTGCCGATGATCGCAGTCGGCGTCCGCCGGTTTCATGACCGCAATCTGTCGGGTTGGTACTATCTGGCGGCCATCGTTCTGGGCGCTGTGCCTTTTGTGGGCTTTCTGGCATCCATCGCGGCTTTGATCCTGACAGTGCTGAAAGGCACCGAAGGGCCCAACAAGTTTGGCCGCGACCCGCTTGGCCCGGAACACAGCGCCGAAGTCTTCAACTGATCTGTCGCTGATGCGGCTGGTTTGGGCAATGGTGCTGGGGTCTGTTCTGCTTGCAGGGCAGGCCCTTGGCCAAGACAACCCGTTGAAAGTCACAGCCGTGGATGCCCCGCGCGGTGAGGTTTCCGATAGCTACCGCGACATGGCCCGCGCCCGGGGCGTGCAGACAGAGGCGACCTATGCCAGCGACCTGCAAGGCAAGCTGCCCACCGATGGCAAATTCACCCCACCCGCCGCGCCAAGACCCCTTGATGGGCCTGTTGTCAACGGGCCGCTGGGGTTGGTTCTGGTGTTGGTGGCCTTGCTGGGCGGCCTTGCCCTGTGGCTGCGCTTTGGCGGTGCAGGCACCCTGTTGGCAGCCGGTCCGGGCGATCTGAAACCCAAATCCATGGCACCCGAAGGCTGGAAACTGCCCGACACCACCCTGCCCTCGGGCGACATCTTCGCGCTGATCCGGAGTATGGCCGACCGCCGGGCCGCGATGGTGCTGCTGTTGCGCGCCAGCCTGATGCGGGCGGCAGAGATCAGCGACACCCGTTTTGCCCGTTCTGACACCGAACGCGAGGCGCTGCGGCGTCTGCCCCAACATCTGCACGCCCGCCCGGTTCTGGCCGATCTGTTGCAGCAGGCCGAACTGGCGCATTACGGCGGGCGCGAGGTTGCGCCCGAAACGCTGGCCGCCCTGATCGACCGTGCCCGCCCGATGTTCGGGGCAAAGGCATGAGCAAAGCCGCACCCTGGATCGGTCTTGCCGCCCTGATTGCCGCCGTTTTGGCGCTGTTCTGGTTCGGCGGCGACGGATCTGCGGCGAGGGACCGGCAGTTGGACGTCTCCCTGATCGGGACCGATGGTTTGCAGATATGGTTGCAGGCTCAGGGCATCGAGGTGGTGCATTCCAACCCGCGCCTGACGCCGCGGTCCGATGAAATGTCTTTGGCAATTTTGCCGCTGTATGACATCCAGCTTGATGCTGACGCGCAACCGCCCGAAACCCCCGATGACGAGATGCAGCAAGCCAACCAGCGCGATCTTGAGCGATGGGTTTTTCAGCAAAAGCTGGACGCGCTGCCGACTCTGGTGGTGCTGCCAAAATGGCGTACCGGGTTTTACAGGGCGGCGGTGGCGCATCAAAGCACGCTGATCCCCGAGGCCGGAATGACCCAGGCGCTGCGCAGCATGGTCCTGCCTGCCGGGATGCTGATCCGCCTGGGTCCGCAAATGACCGAAATGCCGCTGTCCGTGCAGGGTAAGGTCAGCCGCACAGTGGCGCTGTTTCACGCGCAACTGTTCCAGCGCGATGCCATCCCCGACCACTGTCGCGAGGTGCTGGGCCTGCCGCAAGGCGCGCTGGTGATCGCCTGCGACAGGACGGGCGCGGCCGTCTATCCCGAAACCCCCGCCGCGCATTACCTGTCCGACCCCGATCTTTTGAACAACCACGGGCTTGGGCTGGCCGAAAATGCCGCCCTTGCCTCCGATCTGATCGCCAGCCTGCGACCCGATGCCACCAAACCCGTCTACCTCGACACCAGCACAGAGCAATTGCTGATAACCGACCCACCCGCCGATGAGGCGCAGGATTACAACCGTGGCTGGGCCGAGTTTGCGCGCTTCTTCGACTATCCGCTGTCTGTGATCTGGGCCGTGGCCGCCGTGATCCTCGCCCTTGCGGGATGGCGCGGGGCGCTGCGCTTTGGGCCGCCGCGATTGCCGCCCGATGACGGGCTGGAGCAATCCAAGACCGTCAGCATTGACGCCAAAGCCCGGCTGCTGCGGCTGTCGGGCAATGACGGGCGGATGGTGGCGGAATTCGTGCGGGCGCGGCTGGATGCGCTGAGTGAGGCGAGCCTTGGCACGGGCGGCAGTCACGACCGCCTGTTCACCCTGCTGGCCCGGCGCGATGCCGCGCTTGCCAGTCAATTCCGCAACACCTGCGCCCAACTGATGACCCACGGCACAGCCATGCCAAAACATGAACTCAATCAACACCTGGCCACATTCCGCGACCTATTGGAAAGACTGACCCATGGACCTGCTCCGATTTCAAAGCCTGATTGAAACGGTGCGCGCCGAGATCGGCCGCGCTGTACATGGGCAGGATGCCCTGATTGACCTGCTGCTGGTGTCGGTCTTCGCGCGCGGTCATTGCATCGTCGAAGGCCCGCCGGGCACCGCCAAAACCCTGCTGGCGCGGTCGGTGGCCGCCGTGATGGATCTGGACTTTGGCCGCATCCAGTTCACCCCCGATCTGATGCCGGGCGACGTTCTGGGCGTGAACCTGTTCAACTTTCAGACCAACGCCTTTACGCTGACCAAAGGCCCGATTTTTGCTGATATTCTGCTGGCCGACGAGATCAACCGCGCGCCGCCGAAAACCCAATCGGCGCTGTTGCAGGCGATGAACGAACGGGTGGTGACGATTGACGGCACCGACCATTCGCTGGG
>JBIHZO010000382.1:0-3777 GCA_044231405.1 Cypionkella sp.
ACACCGGCGTCAATCTGCAATTGGTGCTGATGGCACTGAAACCCGGTGAGGCGATCGGGTCAGAGGTGCATGCGACCCATGACCAGTTCTTTCGCGTTGAGGCGGGCAAGGGCCAGCTGAAAATGGCGGGAGCCAAGATTTCGGTGGGGCAGGGTGACGCCTTTGTGGTGCCCGCCGGGGTGCAACACAACCTGACCAACGTGGGCAAGAAACGCTTGCGGGTCTATACGATCTACGCGCCGCCAAACCATGCGGACAAGCTTGTCGAACCCACGAAGGCCGACGCCTTGGCTTATGAAAAGGCGCAGGCAGAAAACGGTGCCACTGGCATCAAGGTCACGCAGGCCTGACACTGCGGGCAGGTCGCTATCCGGTGACCTGCCCATCCCCCACCACGATCTGACGCGCGCACAAAGCCGCGATCTTCTCGTCATGGGTCGAGATCAGGAAACTGGTGCCCTCTTCCGCGTTGATCTTGGCGATCAGCTCCATCACCTGCATGGCCGATGCCCGGTCAAGGTTGCCGGTGGGCTCATCGGCCAGCACCAGTTCCGGGCTGTTCATCAAGGCCCGCGCCACCGCCACCCGCTGTTTCTGGCCGCCCGACAGGTTGGCGCTTGGGAAATGGATGCGCTCTGCGAGGCCCATGCGCGTCAGCAGATCCGCCCCCCGCGCCCGTGCGGCAGCGGTTTCGCGTCCCTCGCGGATGGCGGTGGGGAAAACGACGTTTTCCAGCGCGGTAAAGTCGGGCAGCAGGTTGTGAAACTGAAAGACGAAACCGATGTGGCGGTTGCGGAACTCGGTTAACTCGGCATCGGTGGCCGCCGTCAAATCTACACCCAACATGGTGTGGCCACCCGAGGTGGGCTGCATCAACGTGCCCAGAATGGTCAGCAACGTGCTTTTGCCAGACCCGGATGGTCCCAGCAGCGCCGCCATTTCCCCCTTTGGCAGCGTCAGGTTCAGACCGCGCAGCACGCGGGTTTCGGTATCGCCCGACCCGAAAGTTTTCACCAGATCCGTGACCTGAAACAGCATCATTGCCCTATTGCCGTGACCGGATCGACCCGCGCAGCCGCCCGTGCCGGCAGGATCGACGCCAGAACCGCCCCGATCACCGTCAGCGTGATGGCTAGCCCATAAGACCCTTGGGTGATGTCAATCGGCAGGGTTCCCACTTTGAACGCATCGCGGGTGGGAAAGGGCAGCAGTGCGGCATAACCCAGCGCCGCCCCCATCAGCCCGCCCATCACCCCGATCAATCCGCCTTGCAGCACGAACACCACCACCACAAACCGCCGCGACGCCCCCATCGCCCGCATGATCCCAATCTCGGGACGGCGGCGGTAGGTGGACAGCAGCAAGGCCGAGGCGACGCCGATGATGATGGTGATCATGGCAAAGGTTTTCAGGAAATATCCGGTCTGCGCCTGCGCACTCAACGCCTCCAGCAGTTGCGCGCCCTCTTCGGTCCAGCTTTTGGCGGGCAACCCGGTCAGGGCGGTGATCTGCGGGGCAAGGGCATCGGCGGCGTAAAGGTCGTGCAACTTGATTTCGATCTTGCTGATCCCCTGCGGCATCGCAAACAGCGTGCGCGCGGTTGCAAGGCTGACATAGGCCATGCGCCGATCCGGCCCACCCGATCCGATCTGATAGATTCCGGTCAGGGTCAGCACTGCATCGACACCGCTGGTCGATTGCACCCGCACGCTTTGGCCCAGACCAAGGCCCAGATCATCGGCCAGGGCGCGGCCCAGCAAGATCGCCCCCGACCGCAACCGCGCCGTGCCCGCCACCACATAGTCGTCCAGATTGGCAATCGCCGATTCCCGCCCCGGCTCCAGCCCGATCAGCGACACCTGCGCCACCTGCGCCCCGCGTTTCACGAAACCCGCCCCGGTGATCTGTGGCGATACCGCGCGCACCTGCGGCAGCGCCTCGATCAGCGGCACAAAGCTGATGGCATCGGTCAGAACCGCAGAGCGTGAGGATTTTTCCTGCACCAGCAGCACTTGCCCCGGCAATGTCAGCAACAGCGCCGGGTCCGCAGGCTCCGCCGCAATTGTCACATGCGCAATGTCGCCCACGGTGCGTGACACGATGAATTCGGCAAGCCCCCCGATCAGCGCCGACATGAAGATGAAGATGAACACCCCCACCGCCACCCCCAGGACCAAAAGCGCAGTCTGGGCTTTGGAAGCGGTCAGATAACGGCTGGCAATTTTCAGCGCATACAGCATCAGGGCGCTGCCTGCTTGACGGCTTGGCCATCCATGATCCCAGTGGCATCAACGATCACCACATCGCCCTCCGTCAGACCTTTGGTCACGATCAACCGCGTGGCGGGCCATTCGATCACCCCGATCGGCACCGATCTTGCCTTGCCATCCAGCAACACAAACACCGCACCGTCCGTCAAAGCCGTGCGCGGCACGCTGATCGCCTCCCGCTGATCCACCACGATATTTGCCGTCACCGTCAACCCGACCGGAGCCTTGACCGCCGCATCAAAACCGATCTTCACCGACAGCCCGCCCGTTGTGGCATCCACCGAGGTTGACACGAACTGCACCGAGCCGGGCAGCAGATCGGTGGTGCCGACCAGTTGCAGCGTGGCCTCTTGGTGGGGGGCAATCTGGGTGGCATAAGCCTCGTCCACATCGGTCTGCACGATCAGGTCGTTCAGATCGGCCACCGTGAACGCCGAAATCGCCGGGTCCAGCAACTGCCCCGGCTCGATCCCCCGCTGCATCACCGTGCCCGTGATCGGCGCGCGCAAGGTGTAATGGTCCAGCGCAATCCGCGCCTGATCCAGCAAGGCCTGCAACCGCGCCACGTCCTGCGCGGCACCTTGAAGCGCCAAATCGGCGTCTTCCAGCATCGACCGCGCGACGTTCTTGCCCAGATCGCGCATCCGCCCGTAATCCGTTGCTGCCTGCGCCTGCTTGACCATGCCCTGCTCCAGCGCCGATTGTGCCTGTCGTTCGGCGGCCTTGGCCTGACTGGCGTCGAGCGTCGCCAGCGGATCGCCCGCCGCCACCGCGTCGCCCTCGTCCACCACCACCGTCAGAACCGTCGCGCTGACTGCGGACCGCAGAGCCACCGACCGCCGCGCCGCGATTTGCCCATTCACCGCCAGAACGCGGGTCACCGGGCCAAGGCTTGCCACTTCGACCGCCACCGCTGCGGGCTTGTTGGCAGTGGTCCGCCAATACAACGCAGCCCCCGCAACGGCGGCGATGACAATCGCAATCCACATCCATCGCATGGGGTTTTTGGCAGGCAGGGCATCAGGCATTGCAGCTCATTTCGCTAAGATCATTCGAACTCTAACCGGGAGCGGCAGCACCCCGCACTGATCTGGCGCAATTTTCGCCACCTATGTCCCCGGCTGATCCCCGTTAGTGCGGCCCCTGACCAAAGCGCGCAGGCTGACAGGGCGCTGCGGACCTGTCGTCAGCAGCGCCGGGCCAAAGCGCCCCTCAACCCCGAGGACATCATGCCATTCAGCCAGATCGCCGGATATGTCGGCCTTATTCTTGGGGTCGTCTGCCTTTACTTCGCTTGGCGGGCCTCAAACACGCCCATGGACCAGTTGGCCAATGCAGCAACCGGCCGCTTCACCCAAAGCACCATGCTCTACCTGATGGGCGGCGTTGGCCTTGTCATCGCAGGCAGCCTGTCGTTGCTGTTCGGCCCCCGCAACGCCTGATCCCCCCCTATTAGGAGCCTGACAATGGCACTTGGAAACTCAATTATGAAAACCGTCAACGCCGA
>JBIHZO010000131.1:0-8508 GCA_044231405.1 Cypionkella sp.
GCGCCGAAAAGGGCAGCGGATAGGAACGTGGTCAAACCGGACGAAAGCGGATCGGGCACGTTGTTATGACGGGAAAACACGTCGAACTTCGGGCGCGACAGATGCAACACTTTCAGGGCATATATTCCTAATGCTCGGAAGACTTGTGCGGATCAGATCGCACCGCCCCGCGCCCCTCGCGATGCCCCCCCGGGCCCCCGGTTCCACCCGGGCTTGAGGTGTATGCGGGGGGCAGAGGCGCGGTAAGTCTCCAGCGTCAAACATTTTTTCTGGGTTC
Source organism: Cypionkella sp. (assembly GCA_044231405.1). GTDB lineage: Bacteria > Pseudomonadota > Alphaproteobacteria > Rhodobacterales > Rhodobacteraceae > Cypionkella. The sequence goes on from JBIHZO010000131.1 coordinate 278, forward strand.
GCGCCTTTGGGTGCGCGGTTCGCAGGTGCGCACCCTGCGTCTGAGTGCGCGCCCGCCCTCGATCGTTATCGCCGCGCTTTAATCCCCTTGTTCGTCCGGAGGTCCTCTCGTGCAAATTGCCCTGATGCCAACAGACCGAATGTCGTGTGCCCTTCAAGCCGCTGCAACGGGCCGGATGGGCCGGCCATGGCCGATCTGTTCCCGTTCAGCGCGACGCCATGCGGAGATTGGCCGCGTTATTCTCCGCAAACCTTGCGACGTAACTCTCTTGCCGATGCGGCGAATAATCCCCATGATCGCCGCACGGATTGCGGAGATCATGGGAATGCACATCTGGCAGAATGCAGCCTGGCCAAAGCTGGTCTGGCAGGACGCGGCCATCGCTGCACCGCTGGCGGCGGTGCGGCATGACCAGGGTCGACTTGTCGACCGTACGGAAGCGCTCAGTTTCCGTCTGCGCGAGGAAGCCGTCCTGCAGACCCTGACCATGGATGTCGTCTAGACGAGCGAGATCGAAGGCGAGGTGCCTGATGTGACGCAGGTGCGGTCTTCGATCGCACGACGCCTCGGGATCGACATTGGCGCGCTGACCGCGAAAGACCGCGATGTCGGGGGGATCGTCGAGGTCATGCTGGACGCAACGACCCAGTACGATCAGCCGCTGACTGTGGACCGCCTGTTCGGCTGGCACAGCGCCCTGTTCCCTACCGGGCGCAGCGGCATGGCAAGAATTCGGGTCGGCCAGTGGCGCGATGACAGCGCAGGTCCGATGCAGGTCGTTTCCGGCCCGATCGGGCGCGAGCGGGTGCACTACACCGCACCGCCAGCGCCGCAGGTTGCTGCGGACATGCACCGGTTTCTGGACTGGTTCAATGCGCCGACAACGACAGACCCGGTGATCAGGGCCGCCCTCGCGCATCTCTGGTTCGTAACAATCCATCCGTTCGATGACGGCAATGGCCGGATCGCGCGCGCCATCGCCGATCTGGCATTGGCGCGGTCCGAAGGCAGCCCGCAGCGGTTCTACAGCATGTCGGCGCAAATCCGGGCGGAGCGGTCGGCCTATTACGATCAGCTGGAACAGACGCAGAAGGGCGGCGTGAATGTCACCGACTGGCTGATCTGGTTCCTCGCCTGCCTGCAAAGGGCCATCCACGGCGCGCAGGATGTCCTGGCAGCCGTTCTGGATAAGGCGCGATTCTGGGAACGCGCGGGCACGCTCGCCCTGAACGCGCGCCAGAACAAGGTGCTGAACCGCCTTCTGGACGGGTTCGAGGGGAAGATGACCTCCTCCAAATGGGCCACGATCGCCAAGTGCTCGCAAGACACGGCGAACCGGGACATCGCGCTGCTGGTCGACGCCGGATTGCTGCGCAGGGGCGATGGCGGTGGCCGGAGCACCCATTACGAGGTCGTCCGGGTCTGACCCTCCTGCCCCGCGCGCAGGCTTTGTTGACAACCCTTGCGGAACGTTCGGGGCATTCATCCGTCCACGCGCTCAGTGCAGCATATCCCCCAGTCCCAGCCCTTCAAACGCCGCCTTCATCGCCGGATCAAACCCCGGATCGATCCGTGCTGGACCGTAGCCATGCGCCCGGTTCCAGGCATCAATCTTGCGCAGTTCGGCGGTAAACTTTTCGGGCGACCCGGCCTCCTTTAAGGTCGTGTCGCCCTCACAATAGCTGAAAATCATCAACTGGGCCGGGTCGGCCCACGTTCCGAAGTACGACGCATTCTGCGCCGTATCGACCTGCGCTCAGCTGTTCTCTTAGCTGCTGAGCCCGAAATCATAGACGTAGCGGTCGGCCGGCGCGAACTCGCGGGTGATCTTCATGCTGCCACCGGTGCGCGAGCGGAGATGGCGATGACGCAGAGGTCGCGGTAGCGGGCCATGGCCTTCGGACTGGACGAGACCGGATTGATCTCGAACGCCTGCAGGGCGGCGATGTCGCCAGCCTTGGCCAAGGCGACTATCTGGGCCAGCTTGGCCCTGAACCGGGCGTGGGTCGGTTTGGAGAAATCCGGTGCCTGCGGCAGAGCGCCGGTCTGCGCAAGATCGACTTTGGCTTGCCGTTTGCCGACCACCAGATTAATCGCGGCCTTCGGTTCTTCCTCTGCCGCCGTAATCGAGCACCAAAGTCAGCCGGGCTTCGGCCTGCTCGGCAGTGGCGGCGGTCATGATCGAGGTAAAGGCGACGGCGGCGCGCTCGTCGCCAATCCTTGCCGCCCGCAAGCGGGCGAAGTTGTCGCCCGCCTTCTTGGCGCTGGTCGCCGGTTCGATCGGGGTTTCGGAGAGGCGCTGGGCGAGCGTGTCGATCTGCGCGGCGGTGAGGGCTTTGGTTTTCATGGTCGCAATCCTTCAGGCGTTGATGATGTGGGCGGAATGCCCGAGGGTCGTGACCGCGTAGATCATGGTGCGGCCGTCGCCGATCGCCGCGCCAAAGGCCTGCGCCTCGGGCAGCGTCGCGAATTGCTCCCGCGTGCGGGTGGCGGGCGTGCGGCCCCGGGCGGCAATAAAGTGGGCGGCGTTCTTCAGGCAGAATTCTTCGTGGGTTGTCAGGGGCTTCATGGCGCTCTCCGTTGCGTTGCGATGGCTGCAGACAGCGCAGGGCGTCAAAAGAGAGCAACTCCTAAGTCACTGAATAGATGAGGTTTCGGTCAGAATGGGAGTGTCCCGGCGAAGCCATGCCGCGCAGCGCGGAGTCTCGGAAGCAGCCGCGCGCAAGGCGATCGCCAAGAGACAGATCACCACCCTGCCCGACGACACGATCGATCCGGTGCGGGCCGATCGCGACTGGGGCGCCCAGACCGATCCGGCCAAGCAGCGGGGCCTAGGTCTTCGATATGGACCTGCGGGTGCATCTGACAGAGATGACCGCATCGAAAAACCGTATGGGTCTGGTCAGATGTAGAGAAATTCGGACATTCCCCTTCGCCTCAATGAGAAAACCTTGTCGAAGGACCAAAAGGCGGCACCTCTGGGATCGTCGATGTTGACATGATTGGGATTATCCACATCCTCGTGCAGCCGCACCACCGCGCCATTCCTGACCGGGTCATCGATATACATGCAGACAATCCGCGACCGCTTGACCGACCTCTTGAAGGAAGAACGGCTCGACTTCCTTGTGCTGAACAAGCCCGGCTCTGTCGCCCATGCGACCGGGCACACGGTGCCGATCGAAACGGGTCCGTCCGCCTTTAGCGGTGGGCCCACGACGGCCATCGTCGCCGCAAGCGGCGAATGCGCGGTCGTTTGTGTGAATGCCGAAGCAAGCAACCAGAATTCCTGGGGCCGGACCTTTGCCTATGAAGGTTTCGGCTATGAACGGCCCGCAGACTTCCACGAGAACTTTCGAGCCGCCTTACGTGCGGCGGCGGCGGCCCTTGACTTGGGCGGCAGGCTAGGCGTCGAGGCGACGGGATGTCCGCTTGATCCGGTCCTGTCGGCCACATCCGTAATCGACATAGACGCAAAGCTGAACAGCCTGCGCGCCGTCAAATGCGCGAGCGAGAAACCGCTGCTTGAACGTGCCGCAGAGACGGCTTGCGTGGGCCAGAACGCATTCTACCAACACGTCAGACCGGGACGTTGCGAGCTTGAGGTGTTCAACGACATCCGCCGCGAGATGGAGTTGTTCGCCGGTCAGCGCATCGCTGTGGCGGGCGATTTCGTGTCTGGCCGCGACCAGACATACCGCGTGGGTGGCTGGCCGACCGATCGCCGCATCGAGGCGGGCGACCCGATCATCTGCGATCTGTCGCCCCGCGTCGGCCGCTACTGGGGCGATTCCTGCGCAACCGTGATGGCAGGCGATGTGACGCCGGAATTCCGCAAGCTGTTCCATGCCGCGAAGTCGGCGCTGGACCATGCCGTATCGGTGATGAAGCCCGGCCTGCGGATCTGCGATCTGGATGCGCAGTTGCGCGCGATCGTGCGCCGGGAAGGGTTTCACTATCCCCATCATTCCGGCCATTCCATCGGAACCTCTGTTCCCGAATGGCCCCGGATCGTGCCCTTCGAGACCGCAGTGCTGCAAGAGGGGATGTTCATGATGGTGGAACCCGGCGCCTATCATCCCGACATCGGCGGGGCCCGGTGCGAGTGGACAGTCGAGATCGTCCGGGGCGGCTGCCGGGTCATCGCGCCTTTCGAACACAGGGTGTCGATCGCATAGGGCAGGAATTGTCGGCGGAATGACGCGATGATCGGTCCCGGTTCAGAAGAAAGGGTCTGTCGCTATTTGCATTGGGATGATCATCACCAACTCCGGCACCTGCCTCTATACCCCTGAACCGCCTCGGTGCCCTTGTCTTGTCCGTGATGACCGTTAGCGCAGCGTCGCCCGTGCTTCGCGGAACAGGGCCGCGATCTTGCGGAATCTTGCGGCATGGGGCGAGGTTGCGCGCCAGCCTAGCACCACACGGCGCGGGAAGGCATCCGGCAGGGGCGTCAGCGCGATGGCATGGCCGCGCGCAATCCCCGCATCCACGGCAAGCTGCGGCAACAGGGTGATGCCCAGCCCTTCCTCTACCATCGAAATCAGTGTCGGCAGGCTGGTCGCGGCAAAGGCATCGCCGGGCGGGGTGCCCATCTCGGCATAGGCCTCCAGCGCGTGGCGTTGCAGGCAGTGGCCTTTTTCCAGCAAAAGCAGCGATGCCGCCGCCAGCTTTGCACCGGTGACGTTAGTGCCAGCGGAAAGCGCATGGCCGAGGGGTGTGGCAAGCTGATAGCCATCGTCGAACAGCAGCTCGGTTTCGATGTTGCCGATGGCATGCGGAAGTGCCACGAGGATCAGATCCAGCCGCCCCTCGACCAGGCCGGCCACCAACGATTCCGTAAGCTCTTCGCGCAGGAACAGCCGCTGGTCCGGCCAAGCCTTGCGCAAGAGCGGCAACGCGCGCGGGACAAGGAACGGGCCAACAGTTGGAATCGCGCCCAACCGCAGGTCGCCCTGCAACGTTCCGGCCTGCGCATGCGCCAGCGCCTCGATATCGGCCACATCGTTCAGCACCACACGGGCGCGGCGCACCATCTCGACCCCCAAGGGAGTCAGCATGACAGAACGTTTCGAGCGTTCGGCCAGTGTCACGCCAAGTCGATCCTCCAGCTCCTTGATGCCTGCAGACAGCGTGGGCTGGGTCACGTGGCAAAGCTCGGCCGCGCGCGAAAAGTTCAACGTATCGGACAGGGCGACAAGAAAGCGAAGCTGGCGAAGAGTTGTCATGCTGTCCCCATAATAGATTCTTTCGATATTTGTAAAACATATAATCAATTTTCACTATGCAATGCAGCGGGCTATCAGTTGGTCATCGAAACACCAACCCCCAGAGGATGCCATGAACGCCATCACCCCCACCATCGCCACAGCCCCCGCAGGCCTGCCCCGGATGAACGAACCCGCCCCCGACTTCACCGCCCTGACCACGCATGGCATGAAATCGCTGTCAGACTACAAGGGCAAATGGCTGATCCTGTTTTCGCATCCGGCCGATTTTACCCCGGTCTGCACGACCGAATTCACCGCCTTTGCCAAACGCGCTGATGACTTTGCCGCCTTGAATACTGAACTGCTGGGCCTGTCGATTGACAGCCATTATGCCCACATCGCCTGGGTCCGCTCGATCAAGGACAGCTTCGGCGTCGATATCAAATTCCCGATCATTGCCGATCTCGACATGAAGGTGGCGCAGGCCTATGGCATGATCCAGCCCGGCGCGTCGGATACGCAGGCGGTTCGCGCGACCTTTGTGATCGACCCCGAAGGAAAGCTGCGGGCGATGGTCTACTATCCGATGACCAACGGTCGGTCGGTAGATGAATTTCACCGTCTGATCGTGGCGCTGCAAACATCGGCCGAACACAAGGTTGCGACGCCAGAAAACTGGCACCCCGGCCAACCGGTGATCGTGCCAACCCCGCAGACAACGGATGCCGCCGATGCTCGGATGACCGAAGGCCTGGACACGGTTGACTGGTATTTCACCACCAAGATGCTGTGATCCGACCCGGTTGATATGATCACGTCCGGCCCCGCAGGGCCGGACGTGCCCGACAAGAAGGAGCTTTTCATGACCCATTCACCCGTTGTTGCTTCGTTCTGGGACGCGCAGACCGGCAGTTGGCAATACGTATTCCACGACCCCGATACGATGAAGGGCGCAATTGTCGATCCGGTCTGGAACTTTGATCCGCTTTCGGGCGCCACGGCCACACGCGATGCACAAAAGATCCTCGACTATGTGCGGCAAGCCGGGATCACAGTTGACTGGATCCTTGATACCCATCCGCACGCCGACCATTTTTCGGCTGCAGTCTGGTTGAAAGACCGGCTTGGCGCAAAGACCGGCATCGGTGAGCATGTCCTCAAGGTTCAGGCGCTGTGGAAAGACATCTACGATCTGGGCGACGAATTCACTGCGGATGGCTACCAGTGGGATCGGCTGTTCAGGGACGGCGAGACGTTCATCGTTGGCTCGCTTCCGGTGCAGGTGATGTTTTCACCCGGTCATACGATGGCTTCGGTCACTTACATCGTGGGCGACGCGGCCTTTGTACATGACACCCTGATGATGCCCGACAGCGGCACCAGCCGCGCCGATTTTCCCGGCGGGTCGTCAGCGGCACTGTATGACAGCCTGCAACGCATTCTTGCACTGCCCCCCGAGACGCGGCTCTATGTCGGGCACGACTATGCCACGGGCCGTCCGGCCGCCTGCATGGCGACAGTGGCCCAACACCGCGCGACCAACATCCACCTGGCGGATGACCCGGATCAGGCTACGTTTCAGGCAAGGCGGGATGCCCGCGATGTCACGCTGGCGTTGCCAAAGCTGATGCTGGCGGCATTGCAGGTCAACATCCGGGGCGGTCGTGCGCCGGACCCCGAAGGCAACGGCCGCCGCTATCTGAAGGTGCCGATGGACTATTTCGAGGAACGCTGACCATAGCTGCGCGTTGACTAGACGAGTGCAAGGGGAACGTGATGCGTGTTTTGACAAGACTGGCGACACTGATACTGCTGGCATTGGGGGGTGTCTCCCCGGTACTGGCGGATGACATCGTGATTGAGGACTTCAAGGTGCAACCGGAAACCCGTTGGCGGTTCTTTGCGGACACGGTGATGGGTGGCGTATCGTCAGGAAAGTTGCGCTTCGTGGCCGAAGACGGTCGGACCCATGTGCACATGACTGGCCGTGTCAGCACCGACAACAACGGCGGTTTCATCCAGATGCAGTTGAACTTGCCCGAACCGCCGTCCGAAGGCACCGTCGGGGTGCGTCTGATCGTTCGCGGCAACGACCAGCGCTACTTCGTGCATCTGCGCACCAGTGGCACACTGCTGCCATGGCAATACTATCAGGCCGGGTTCGACGTGACGCGCGGCTGGACCGAAATCCGGCTGCCGTTCGACGCCTTCACAGCCTCGGGCGCGCTTTTGCGAGATGTGCCCCGCGCGGGCAGCCTAACCTCGATCGGCATCGTCGCCTATGGCCGCGACCACGACGCAGAGATCGACGTTCTTGAGGTGGGCTTTTACTGACAAGCCTCCGACAAAAGAGCTGTCAGACAGGTCGGCGGCCAACCAGACCGATCACAGCGGATGTCCCGAAATGGCCCGATCCTTCGTTCAGCGTGGTTTCTTCCTCGGTCAACTGGACTTGTTCGAAATCGCCGAATGCCGCGCGCAACAGATCTTTGGTGTAAAGATGCGCCGGATCTGACGGCCCGCCTGTGCAATGACGAAGTTGATCTGGCGTGTACCCCTGAAGGATCAGCCATCCGCCCGGCCTCAGTGCCTGACGCATCCGCTCCCATTTGCGTGTCCGGTCCGCAGGCGCACTGAACTGGCTGAAGATGTCCGCCACCAGATCAAAGGCGGCCACGGGGTAATCCCACGCATGAACATCTGCCTCCACGAGGTCCAGCACAACATTGCGACGTGCTGCCAGCGCGGCCGCCTTGCGCTGCGCCACGTCGGAAAAATCCAGCGATACAACCTCCCAGCCTTGTTCAGCCAGCCAGACACCGTTTCGGCCCTCGCCATCGGCGACGCACAACGCCCTTCCGGGGCTAAGATCTGCCGCACGGGTGCGCAGAAAGGCGTTGGGGCCCTCGCCAAACAGGTAGCTGGCGGTGTCAAAGCGGGCATTCCAGCGCTTGAGATCAGGATGGGTCATATGCGGTCAGTCTCTGGGTCGAACATGAAGTTTCAGACGCTTTTCTTACG
>JBIHZO010000391.1:0-3670 GCA_044231405.1 Cypionkella sp.
TTACGGAAAAACAACGATTGGGCTGTGTAAACCAGAATCGCGGCCCCCACAGCGCCCATCACGGCAACTCCCATCAAAACGATCACATCGACCGGCCCGCCGATGTCGCGCATGTGCGAGTTGGTCATCACCTGCACGAAAACTACCGCAGCAATGGCGCCGAATGGCATCGACAATTGCGCCAGCAGGAACTTGCGCATCGACACCGCACGATCGCGGATCAGCACGAACAGATAGGCCAGCGTCACCAACACGGCCGCAAACACCATTGCCCAGAAGAGGCCACGGCCAAAGATTTCCTCGAACACTGCAATCAGGGTTCCAAATGTAAGCTCTTTCATGGCGTTCCCCTTATGCCTTGCCACGCAACATCGCGTTGTAGGTGGCCTTCAGCGCCACCTCTTTCATCAGCCAGCTGATCCACAACTCTTCCAGGGGCGCGATGATGCCCGGAAAGGACGGGACCAGATTGTTGTGATAGTCGAACTCGACCAGCATGGCGCGGCCGACCCGGGTGATCATTGGGCACGAGGTGTAGCCGTCATAGACCGCCGTCCCCTCGCGGCCTTCTATCGCCGCGACCAGATGATCAAGAACCACCGGGACCATCCACTTCACGCTGGCCGCCGTCTTGCCTTTGGGCACGCCCGCCACGTCACCCAGCGCGAAAACCTCGGGATAGCGCAGATGACGTAGGGTTTTCATGTCCACTTCGACCCAGCCCTGATCGGTCCACTTGTCGGCCCACGACAGGCCCGACTGGCGGATCACCTCGGGCGCACGCTGCGGCGAGATGACGTGCAGATAGTCATAGGGCATCTCGACATCGGTCTTGGTCTCGACCTTGGTCGCCGGATCAACCTTTGTTTCGACGAAGGTCGCGCGCTTTGCACCCGCATCAACGGATTTCAGCGTGTGACCATAATGCGGGGCAATCCCCCGCGCTTCGAACAGCATCCGCAGCTTTTCATGCACGATGGGGACCGAAAACAGTGCCTGTTGCGGGGCAGCATAGTGGATTTCATACTTGCCAGCGGCACCGCCGCGACTGGCGATGTCCTCGATCAGGAACGTGTGTTTGATCGGCGCACCGGCGCATTTCATTTCGGTGGCAGGGCGGGTGAACAAGCCTATGCCGCCCTCTTCGGTGAACTTCGACGCTGCCTCCCAGGTTTTCGCCGCATATTCCGGCCCCGCATAGAGCGATCCGATGCCGTTCTGACCCACAAGATCCAGCGAGAAGCCTTCGATGGCGTCATGGTCCAGCACAAGGCCGGGGGCGACGACAAGGAAATCGTAGGGAATGCTTTGCCCGCCCGTGGTCGCGACCATCTTGGCAATCGGGTCGATTGAGGCTGCGTTTTCGGTAACCAGCGTGATGCCTTGTGGCAGCCAATCCGTGGTTTGCGACAGTGTATAGGACGCAGGTTTCAACCCGGCAGCCACCAGCGACAGACCCGGTTGATACAGATGCTCGGCCCGCGCATCGACGATGGTAATCTGCGCGCCATCAAGCCGTTCGACCAGATGGTTGACAAGGGCAGTGCCCGCAGCCCCCGCCCCGATGATGACGATCCGCGCTTTTGTCGCCACGCGGGCGGCCCGTGCGGGCTGGCCAAATGTGGCTGCCACCACACCAGCAGCGCCAAGGCCCAGAAAGCCACGGCGGGACGTCGAAAGACCGGTCACGGTCATGGGGTTCTCCTTCTCGATTTTAGGTTTCTGTGGCACATGTTTGCGCGGCGGCATGGGAGGCTGCGCCATGGGCCAGAACAGATGCTGCGTGCGCGCGCATGGGGGTCTCTCGATGAGTCGGTTATTCGGGCACGCAGATCGTGCCTGCCCGAATGGCAAGCGCGGTGCGCAAGATCAGTCCCGCCACAACGGCCAGCAGCAGGGCCAGAAGGCCAGCCCCGATGATGCGATGCGCGGCAGAGCCTGCCGCCTCGGCATAGCCAAAGCTGGCAATGGTCAGCGCCGCGAGCGGGAAAGACAGCGCCCACCACGACAGGGCAAAAGGCATGGTGCGGAACTTCGGCGATTGAGTCGCGACCAAAAGCGCAAAGACATAGGCCACCGACAACAAGAAATGCCCGAACGGACCAACCTCACCCGACAGCCGCATCCACGCGGTGAAGGCCACGGCAGGCGGCGCGATCAGGATCATCAGCGTCGGCACCATGCGGCCGGGCAACGGATCGTGGAACATCAGCCGGTTCATCACCAGCGTCAGCAGCACCAGCCAGAAGATCAGCCCGCCGGAAAAGAATAACCAAGAAATCTCGGTATATCCCAGTCGCGCCCCAGCCAGCGGCACGATCACATTGCCCACGGCCGGAATGAACCATGCGGGCGTCAATTGTCCCTGTTGAAACGACCTGTGCCCGATCCACGCGCCTATTACCGACAGGGCCAGAACGCCTTGCAGTGCGGTCCCAACCAGCCAGACGACATGGGCAACTTGGCGCATCGGGTCAAACAGAGCGGCTGCCAGCAACAACAGCGATATTGAAATCGCCGGGAAGAACGCGATCCGCACCGGATGGTTCCACTCGGCCTTCACTTCGGCGCCGTGGGCCAGCGCTTTTGCCCCATAGCCAATGGCAACCGCGATCAGCATGGCAACGGATAGGGTCAGAACCCATGAGGAGGCAATATTCGTAAGTTTGAACGCATGTTCTGCGGACCGGACGGCCAGCGAAAGGCCCATCATCCCCATGCCGATGGCAAAAAAGGTGACAGGGTAATGGGCAAGCCGCATCGTTGGGACGAGGTGGGGTTCGGCGACGGTCATGATCTTGATCCGTTCAAGTGTTGGGATGAGTTCTGGCAAGGCAGCGGGACGCTGCCACCTTGCCAGAACGGTGCCGCGGGGGATCAGCCCCGGGGGCTACGCGACGGTGTGGAGCCGTCGCGATTCAGCATCTTTTCATCTTCCTTCAACTCCAGCCACATCGCGTTCATCACTGCAAAGATGGCGGCCAGCGGAAGGCCCAGAAGCCAAGCGAAATACCACATGATTTCAGTCCTTTCTCAGTAAACAGAGTGAGAGTTGTCGGTGATGTCGGCCTCGGTGACCTTGCCCCAAAGAACCTTGTAGACCCAGGCGGTGTACATCAGGATCAGCGGCATGAAGATCAGCGTGACCACCAGCATGATGAACAAGGTCAGATGCGAGGACGATGAGTTCCACACCGTCAACGACGAGCGAGGGTCAGACGATGACGGCATGATGAACGGGAACATCGTCAGGCCAACCGAAGAAATCACGCCAAGGATCGCCATCTTGGAGAACAAAAGCGTCGAGATTTCGCGCCCTGCCCGCAGCCCAAGAAACGTCAGCAACCCGCCGAGGATTCCCATAACCGGGGCGATCGCGATCCACGGACGATCAGCGTATGCCGTGAACCATGTCGCCGTCTTCTCGACCTCGAAATGAAGTGGGTTTGACGGGCCGCCGGTGACATAGTCGCCAACAATCCGGTAGCCCTCGATGCCAAAGGCCATCCATATTCCCGCCGCAGCATAGGCGCCCACCGCAACAAGCGCCGCAACCGACCCGATGGCACGGGCGCGCATCTGCACCACGCCTTCCGCCTTGAGTGTCAGCCAGGCCCCGCCGTGCATCACCAGCATGGCCAGCGACACTACACCTGCAAGGATCGAGAAC
>JBIHZO010000383.1:0-3765 GCA_044231405.1 Cypionkella sp.
TGTCGCTGTTCTGGTTGACGGCCAAGAGGTCACTGCGGCAGACGGATCGGTGTCGACGCAGCCGCGACCCGATGACGAGTTGGCGGTGCTGCGCGAACTCGTCGCCTCGGCTGTCGGTTTGGACGAGACGCGCGGCGATGTGCTGACTTTGCGGTCGCTGACATTTCAACCAGTGCCGATTGCAGGCACGTTGGCCGAAGCCGGCATGTTCAGCGGACTGGCCAAGCTTGACCCCATGACGTTGATCCAAACCGCCGTGCTGGCTTTGGTCACTTTGATTCTGGGCCTGTTTGTGGTCCGCCCGATGGTGATGAGCCCAGGCCGCCGAACCGCGTTGCCTGCGCCAGGGGCCACTTTGGCCTTGCCGGGCTTCAACATCAGCGATGGGTCGCAGCGTGTGCTAACCGGTGAAATCGACGAGGGCGACCTGCCACCGCTCAGTCTGGTCAATGAGACCGACGGCGCTGTTGATCCCATCACTCGGCTGCGCCGCCTGATTGAAGAGCGGCAGGCCGAGTCGGTGGAAATCTTGCGCGGCTGGATGGAATACGAAGAGGAAAAAAGCTGATGGTCCTGCGGCTCGAAGTCTTTGAAACCGAAGAAATGCGCAGCGCGCCAAACATGGTAATTCTGGACATGATGTCCTTGGAAGAAGCCAAGTTGACCGCCTATGACACGGGCTACGCCGCCGGATGGGAAGACGCAGCGGCGGCGCAATCGGGCGATCAGTCGCGTATTGGCGCCGATCTGGCACGCAACCTGCAAAGCCTCGGCTTCACCTATCAAGAGGCGCGCAAGCATGTTCTGCGCGCATTAGAGCCGCTTTTGCAGGAAATGGTGGGCCGTCTTCTGCCCGAACTTGCGCGTGAAACCTTGGCACCGATTGTACTGGATGTGCTGATGCCGATGGCCGAACGGATGGCCGATGCACCCGTGACATTGGTTCTGAACCCAGTCGCCCGTCCGGCGGTTGAAGCGTTGCTGGAACAGGCCACCGGCATGCCCATGACCATTGTGGAAGAACCCAGCCTTGGCGAAGGCCAAGTCTATCTGCGGATTGGCGCAACCGAAACGCGGATCGACCTCAACCGCGCAACTGCCGAAATAACCGCCGCCGTACGCGGCTTCTTTGAGCTTCCAGAAAAGGCAACACCATGATGGACGATCTACCCGACACCAACCCCTTCGCCCAGGTGCCGATCGAGGTGACAATTTCGGTCGGCAAGGCGCGGCCTTTGGTCCGTGACCTGCTGCGTTTGTCGCGCGATGCCGTGCTTGCCCTGGACCGTCGCGTTGATGATCCTGTGGAGCTCTACGTCGGGGATCGGTTGATCGCGCGTGGCGAATTACAGGAACTGGAAGGCGATTCCTCTGGTCAGTTGGCAGTCCGGCTGACCGAAGTCGCGAACCTGCGTGGCGGTTTGTAAAATGCGTAGGATCGGGCTGGCGATAAGCCTTTTGGTCGCCTTGGCGGCTCCCGCGCTGGCACAAGACATCGCGATCGACTTTGGTGATCAAAGCTCACTCGCCACCCGGTCGGTGCAACTGATGGTTCTGGTCACGGTGCTCAGCATCGTGCCGGGGCTGGCCGTGATGATCACCTGCTTTCCGTTCATCGTGACGGTCTTGTCCATCCTCCGGCAAGCGATTGGGTTGCAGCAGGCCCCGCCGAATATGCTGATCATCAGTCTTGCGATGTTCCTGACGTGGTTTGTGATGGACCCAGTGTTCACCGAGGCTTGGGTGACAGGCGTCGAACCGCTCAGTCAAGGGGCGCTGGACATTCAACAGGCGATCCCACTGGTTCTGGCCCCATTTCGCGTGTTCATGTCTGCAAGGCTTGATCCGGACACCTTTGCGGCCCTTGCCGATCTTCGGCCAGCCACCGTTGCCTCTGTCCCGGTGGATGCACCTTTGTCGCTTTTGGTGCCCTCTTTTATCCTGTCAGAAATTCAGCGCGCGTTCGAGATTGGCTTTCTGGTTTTTCTTCCTTTCCTGATTATTGATCTGGTCGTGGCAGCCGTTCTGATGTCGATGGGGATGATGATGGTGCCACCGGCCGCCGTATCACTGCCGTTTAAACTGGCATTTTTCGTGGTGGCGGATGGTTGGAGCCTGCTTTCTGGTGCTCTTGTCCGCAGTTACTTCTGACCTGCCTCAGTTCACCAAGAAGTCAGCATGCAGCGCGCCCGCTGCGTTGATGCTTTTCAGGATATCAATCATGTCATGTGGGGCAACGCCCAAAGCGTTCAGACCAGCCACCACTTCAGACAGATTGGTCCCACCCGACACTTCGGCAAGCCCGGTGCCCGGGGCGGTTTCGATACCCACCGAACTGCGCGGAACAACGATGGTTTCGCCCTCAGAAAATGGATTCGGCTGCACGACCATCGGCATTTCGTCAATGCGCAGGGTCAGGTTGCCCTGTGCCACTGCAACCCGACTGATCCGCACATCTTCCCCCATCACGATGGTACCAGAGCGTTGATCAACCACCACCCGCGCGCGGGTTTCGGGTTCTACTTCGATGTTCTCAATCCGGCTGATCACATGCGCAGGTGAGCCTGAGCCAGCCGCGCCAATGTCCAACTGCACAGTCCCTGCATCCAGCATCACCGCCGCGCCACGACCGACTTCGCGATTGATCGCCGCTTCGATCCTGGCGGCAGTTGTGAAATCAGGCTCACGCAGCGCCAGTCGCATTGACGTCAACGCTGTAAAGTCAAACTCGACTTCGCGCTCAACGCGTGCGCCGGAAGGGATCATTCCTGCAGTCGGTACGCCTTGCACAACCCGCGTCGCGGCGCCATCAGCCGAAATGCCACCAGCGATGATGGCACCTTGGGCCACCGCATAAATCTGACCGTCCGCGCCATTCAGCGGCGTCATGATCAAAGTGCCGCCCAACAGGCTTTTCGCGTCACCAATTGCGGAAACCGTGACGTCAATCTGGCCCCCTGCCCGCGCAAAAGCCGGCAAGGTGGCGGTCACGAACACGGCGGCGACGTTTTTGGGGCGATAATCCTCACCCGCCACGTTGACACCCAGACGCTCCAGCAAGTTTGACATCATTTCTTCTGTGAAGGGCGCGTTCCGCAACCCATCTCCGGTGCCGTTCAGGCCCACTACAAGACCGTAACCGACCAGATCATTGGCGCGGACCCCGTCAAACTCAACCAAGTCTTTGATGCGGATGGGTCCGGCCAAGGCCGACATTGGCAGGAAACCAATCAAAACGGCGCCAAGAAATCGCTTCATCATAGGTAATCCACAAGGCTCAGGCGCGTCATGCGCGCGGTGATGGCGTAAATGTATTCCAGCTGTGCCTGCGTTTCCTCCAGCTTCGTGGCTGTTTCAAACGGATCAGCGGCGACGATATCGGACCGGGCTATTTGCAGAGACGTGGTTTCTGCGGAGTTGCGCGCGGCTGCGGCACCGATTTGCGCCTCGACTGTGCCCAAACGTGCAGCGAGATGCGCGCGATCCGTCTGGCTTTGCAGCAAGCTGACGCCAGCCAGCTGTGCCAGATTGCGGCGGGCGGTGGATTGGCCCGACAGAACGCCCCGATCCAGCAACGCCGCCATCGCCAGCCCCTTCAAGGAGGCGCGTATGGCAGGGTCAGTGCCGGTGACATCGACGACCGCTTCGTCGCCCGGCGCGATCAGCAAAGGGGCCAAAGAGCCGCCGCCGACATAGGCCTGCGCAACAAAGCCTCCGGGTGCGTCAAACCAAGCAGTGACGGCGGCTTCGACATCAGCCGCACTG
>JBIHZO010000384.1:0-3758 GCA_044231405.1 Cypionkella sp.
CGGTGCATGATGAAGCTGTCGGTGCGGTTGGCCTGTTCGTTGTCCTCGCGTTTGCCTTGTTTGCGGGTTGCTGTGGCCAATCCCGGTGGGGCGCTGGTGGTCTCCTCGGCGGGGGTGGCAGCATGGCCCCGCGTGGCAAGGTCCAGCTTTAGCCAGATCGGCAGCGGTGGAAGTGGCGCATAGCCGCGCGGGGCAGGGCCGGGGGCGACAACGGACAGCGGCTCGCCGGACAAAAGCGCCCGGGCCTGATCGGCCACTTGGCGTTCGGAGCCAGAAGCGGCAAAGTCTGGCGCCACCTGCCGCAAATGCGCGCAAAAGGCGGCGTGGGGCGCGCGCAGGCCGGGGCAAAGGGCAAGGGCGCGCGCGGTGGCGTTTTCCATCGCCGCCAGATGCGCCAAATCCGCAGCCATTGCCTCTGGCGGTGCCAGACAGGGTACAGCCACCGCCGCCAGTGCCGCCAACCACAGATAGGCCAGACGGTTCAGGTCAGCGGTCGGAAAAGCATCCATGACGGGCGGCAGGTGCAGGATTGCACCGTCAAATGTCGCCACATGTTCCATCACCCGTGCATCCGCCAACGATGCGCCCAAGCCGCGACGGTGGCGCGAAGCGGTGGCCGGGCAAGCGGCAACCTCGACCCCCGGTTTGCCGCCAAGTGCGCGGAACAGCAACGCCACACCGGGGCGCACCGAGGCCAGCGCCACGGCGCTTTCGGCGTATCCAGCCACCGGGGCCAGACGCTGGGCCACCCCGTGCCAGAGGTTGCCCAGCGTCTCTTCCGGCTCCATCAGATTTTTGGGATGCAGCGCCATGGCTTAGCCGTAGACCGATGCGATCACGTCACGCAGGGCTTGGGCAACGTCCGGCTCATCGGTCAGCGGCTCCACCACCGCAGCCTGCAACGCGCGTTCAATCGGCATCCCTCCGGCGATCAGGCTGGCGGCGTAGATCAGCAGACGGGTCGATACGCCTTCCTCAAGGTCCATCCCCGACAGCAAGCGGATATGCCCGGCCAGCCGGACCAGCGGTTCCACACGGGCGGTATCCAGACCACTTTCGCGCGCAACAACAGCAGTTTCAGTTGCTGCATCTGGAAAGCCGAAGGTGATCGACAGAAACCGCTGGCGGGTGGAGGGTTTCAGCCGTTTCAGAATATTCTGATAGCCGGGGTTGTAGCTGGCCACCAGCATGAAGCCCGGCGGGGCCACCAGTTCCTCGCCCGTCCGGTCGATCATCAGGGTGCGGCGGTTGTCGGTCAGCGGGTGCAGCACGACGGTCACATCCTTGCGCGCCTCGATCACCTCATCCAGATAACAGATCGCCCCTTCACGCACCGCGCGGGTCAGGGGGCCATCCACCCATTCCGTCGCCCCGCCGCGCAGCAGGTAGCGCCCGATCAGATCAGCAGCCGACAGGTCATCATGGCAGGCAACGGTAAAAAGCGGACGGCCCAATCTGGCCGCCATATGTTCCACAAACCGCGTTTTGCCACAGCCGGTAGGCCCCTTCAAAAGAAGGGGCAAACCGTTGACATGTGCTGCTTCGAACAGGGCGACTTCCTGCGCGACGGGGCGGTAGTAGGGGACAGCCAGATCAGAGGCCAGCGCGTTCATGACGCTTCTCCCGCAGGCTCTGATCTCGTGCTTGGGGTGATCAACTCTCGACGCACCACGACTTGGGCGTAGATGAACAGGATCGCTCCCAGCACCACCGCGATTCCCGCGCCGAACCGCATCAGGTAAAACAGGCCAAGCTGGTCCTGCACATCCATGTAATAATCGCCGACGATGCGCTGCATGTGGGTCTGGATCGTGCCGGCAAAGGTCAGCACAAAGGTCATGAATGCCATGCCCCCAGTCATCAGCCAGAACGACACCATGTTCAGCACCTGATTATAGGGCGCGCGGCCCCGCAGCAGCGGCATCGCATAGCTTATGATGGCAAGGTTCATCGCGACATAGGCACCGTAAAAGGCAAGGTGGCCATGGGCAGCGGTGATTTGGGTGCCGTGGGTGTAGAAGTTCACACCGTGGAACGTGTGCAGAAAGCCCCAGACGCCCGCCCCAAAGAACGCCACGGTCGCCGAGCCAAGCGCCCACAGAAGGGCCGCCTTGTTGGGGTGGTTGCGCCGCCCCTTCCAGACCATGATGAAGGCAAAGGACATCATGGCAAAGAACGGCACCACCTCGAAGGCCGAGAAGATCGAGCCAGTCCACTGCCAGTATTCAGGCAGGCCGATCCAGTAAAAGTGGTGGCCGGTGCCAAGGATGCCCGAGAAAAGGGCGGTGGCCACGATGACATAAAGCCACTTTTCCACCACCTCACGATCCACCCCGGTCAGTTTCAGCATCAGGAAAGCCAGGATCGCGGCCATCACCAGTTCCCAGGTGCCTTCGACCCACAGGTGGACGATGAACCACCAATACATCTTGTCGAGGCTCAGGTTGTCAGGGTTGATGAAGGCGAAGAGCCACAACAGCGACAGCAGCCAGAGGCCAGTCAGCAGCACGCCGGTGATGGCGGTCTTGCGGCCCGCCAGAACGGTCATCGAGATGTTGAGCAGGAAGATCAGCGCCGCAACGAGGATACCGAATTTCACCCAAAGCGGTTGTTCCAGAAACTCGCGCCCGCCATGGATGCCGACAAGATAACTGCCGACAGCGCCAAGGGTGCCTATGACAAGGATGATCAACTGGAGGTAGGCCAGCTTGACCGACCAGATCTCGCGTTCGGATTCCTCGGGCACCAGAAAATAGGCGGCCCCGAAGAACCCCAGCAGCAGCCAGACAATCAGCGCGTTGGTGTGGATCATCCGGATGATGTTGAACGGCAGCACCGTCGACAGCGTGTTGGGCGAGACATAGATCCACCCTGCCAGCAAACCGCCCAGCACCTGAATGCCAAACAGGCCCATGGCGACAAGGAAATATGCGTAAGCCACTTTTTGTGATTGATATTTCATGGTTTTCTCCTAACCCGCATCCGTGGGCGGCCAGCCTTGGGTGTCTGTCTGATCGGCCCAACGCAGGAACTCGGCCAAGGCGCGCATTTCTTCTGGACTGATCTTGAAGAGGGGCATCTGACGACGCCCTTCGATGCCGCTGGGCTGGGCGGCCATCCAAGCGTCCAGCGTCTCAAACGCGGCTTGCGGGTCGTCCTGCACGCCCCAGCGGGTCATCACATTGCCCAGTTCAGGCGCGAAATAGGCCCCCTCTCCATGCAGCGTATGACAGTTGATGCAGCTGTGGCGCTCCCAGACATGCTTGCCAAGGATCACCTCGGGGGACAGTGGCATTCCGGCGGTGGAGACATTCACCACATAGCGGTGGGAATGGACGGTCATGGCCACGAACACCACGATGAAAAACAGTGATCCACCGTAAAAGATGTTCCTTGCCCGTGATTTCGTAAGGATCTCTGACATGAGGTCGGTCCTGGCGATTGTTGCGGATCAGACACTTTTACGAAGCCAAGCCTGGGCGGACGTTGTGCCAGCACAACGACGCGGGCTGATGGGGGGCGCACAGTTCGATTGCAGCACGCCAGTTGATGCGGAGGGATCATGTTCGGACCAAGGATGGATGACCCTGACCTGCCGCTGGGAGTGCTGTTTCAATATTGGCCCGCAGCCGCAGCGGTATTCCTGACCCACAGGATGGCCTGTTTTGGCTGCCCGATCGCCCCGTTTCACACGGTCATTGACGCCTGTGCCGAATACCGGCTGGACGAAACGATGTTCCGCGTTGAGCTGCTGGCGG
>JBIHZO010000385.1:0-3747 GCA_044231405.1 Cypionkella sp.
CTGGAGGCAACCGATCTGATCGGCTATGACACTAACACCTATGCCTACATTCAGGTGCCGGGCATTTCTGTCCGCAAGGGTGTCGAACTGGAAGCCGAGTTTGTCCTGTCCGATCGGTTGGAGATGGGCGCGGCCTATACCTACACCGACAGCAGCCAGAACGCCTCCAGCGCCTGGGCGGGGATGGCGCAGCATCTGGTGGCGCTGAATCTGTCCTATGCGGTGTCTGACAAGTTGCAGGCCGGAATCGCCGTGCAGCACGCGGGCGGGCGGCCGACGTTGCCCGATTACACCGTCGTCAATGCCACGATGGCCTATGATCTGGGGCAGGACCGCGAGGTCTATCTGCGCCTTGAGAACCTGTTTGATGAGCAGTATCAACTGGTGCCCGGCTATGGCACCTCGGACCGCGCCATCTATGTAGGCCTGCGTGCGTCGTTCTGATCTGATCACATGTGTTGCCCTTGCCCTGTTCGGGGCGGGGGCGGCCATGTCAGAGGCACCTGAACGGGTTGTCTCGATGAACCTGTGCACGGATCAGCTGGCGATGCTTCTGGCGGCTCCCGGTCAGTTGATTTCGATCAGCCATCTGGCCTCGGACCCGTTTTCGTCCTCGATGGTGGCCGAGGCGCAGGCCTATCCGGTCAACCGGGGGCAGGCGGAACAGGTGTTCCTGATGCGCCCCGATCTGGTGCTGGCGGGGACTTACACGGCGCAAGCGACGGTGCGGCTGTTGCAGGATCTGGGCGTGCCGGTGGTGCAGGTGCCGCCCGTGGAATCGCTGGCCGAGGGGGCGGCGCAGATCCGTCAGATCGGCGCGGCCTTGGGTCAAGACGCGCGCGCCGAGGCGATGGCCGTGGAATTTGAGGCGGGCGTCGCCGCGCTGCACTATGACGGGCCACGGGCAACGGCGGCATTCTATTATCCCAACGGCTATACCTCATCGGCGGAATCGCTGTCGTCCGAGGTGATTGCGCGGGCGGGGTTTGACAACATCGCGGCCGAGATCGGGGTCAGCACCTCTGGCAAGCTGTCGCTTGAGGACTTGGTGATGGCAGCACCCGATGTGATCATCACCTCGGACCAATACCCCGGCTATTCCAACGCCGAGGCGCTGTTTGATCACCCGGCACTGACGGTCATCCGCGCGCAGGCCGGGGCAGAGGTGGTCAGCAATGCCGATTGGGGCTGCGGCACGCCGCATATCCTGCGCGCACTGGCCCAGATGGTGGCGCTGCACGACCGGTTGGCCGTGCGATGAGCGGTGTGGGGGTCACAACGCCCGGCGAAGAAGCGGTGATGACCGGGTGGCAAGCGCGCCTCTGGTCCCATGATCTGGCTGGCGGATGCAATTCACGACAGGATCAAAGGAGCGCGACATGCGGTTGATGGTACTCCTTGGCCTGCTGGTTCTGGCGCTGTTCATGGCGTCTTTGCTGATCGGTCCTGCCGCACTGGGCCTTGGCGAAAGCCTGACGGCGCTGTTCACCGGCAAGGGCGAGGCGGTGGTGCTGGTGATGCGCGACATCCGGCTGCCGCGTGCGCTGTTGGGTCTGATGGTGGGGGCCGTGCTGGGCCTGTCGGGCGCGGCGATGCAGGGTTACCTGCGCAACCCCTTGGCCGAGCCGGGGCTGATCGGGGTTTCGTCGTCCGCTGCCTTGGGCGCTGTGCTGTCGCTGCAAACCGGGTTGTCGGCGGCCTTTGCGCTGGCGCTGCCACTGTCGGCGCTGGCAGGGGCGGGGGTGTCGGTGGTGCTGATACTGGCGCTGGCAGGGCCGCGCGGCGGGGCGCTGGCGCTGATCCTGGCGGGCATCGCGATTTCGGCGCTGGCGGGGGCGCTGACATCTTTGGCGCTGAACCTGTCGCCCAATCCCTTTGCGGCGCTGGAAATCATTTACTGGATGATGGGGTCACTGTCGGATCGGTCGATGGATCACGTCTGGCTGGCCGCGCCCTTCATGGCGCTGGGCGCTGGGTTGTTGCTGTCGCAGGGTCGCGCGCTGGACGCGCTGACCTTGGGAGAGGACGCGGCGGCCAGCATGGGCGTGCATATGAGCCGGCTGCGGCTGGCCCTGATCTTTGGCACCGCGATGGCGGTGGGAGCGGCAGTGGCGGTGGCGGGGGCGGTGGGGTTTGTGGGCCTTGTGGTCCCGCATATCCTGCGGCCCTTGGTGGGGGCGAAACCATCGCGGCTGTTGCCTGCCTCGATGCTGGGGGGGGCCGCCATGCTGCTGGCCGCCGATATTGCGGTGCGGGTGGTAGCACCCGAACGTGACCTGAAACTGGGGGTGCTGACCGCCTTGGTGGGCGCGCCGTTCTTTCTGCACCTGATCTGGCGCTTGCGGAGGCTGGAGGCATGACCTTGCTGCAACTGGACAATTTGACCGTGCGGCGGGGCCTGTGCCCGGTGGTGGACCGCGTTTCGCTGACCGTGGCCGAGGGGGAGTTCGTTGGGCTGATCGGGCCGAACGGGGCAGGCAAAACCTCGCTTTTGCGCGCGGCCTTGGGGTTGTTGCCGTTTGAGGGGCGGTCGTCCCTGGCCGCCATGCCTGCGGGTGCGCGGGCGCGGGCGGCGGCGTTTTTGCCGCAGGGGCGCGAGATTGCCTGGCCGGTCATGGTGGCCGATCTGGTGGCGCTGGGCCGGGGGCCGCATGTTCCGGGGCCTGCCGATATGGCGGCGGTGGAGCGGGCCTTGCAGCGGATGGGGCTGGACGGCTACCGCGACCGCGCCGCGACCGCGCTGTCGGGCGGCGAGCAGGCGCGGGTGCTGATCGCGCGGGCGCTGGCGCAGGACACGGCCCTGCTGTTGGCCGACGAACCGGTGGCCGGGCTGGACCCCGAGGCGCAGTTGCGATCGATGCAGGTGTTCCGCGATCTGGCATCCGAGGGGCGGGCGGTGGTCGCCTCGATCCACGATCTGGGGCTGGCCGCGCTGTTTTGCACCCGGCTGGTGCTGATGTCCAAGGGCGCACTGGTGGCAGATGGCCCCCCGCGCGAGGTGCTGTCGGCGCAGAACCTTTCGGCGGTTTTCGGCGTGCGCGGCTATCACGGTGAAACCCCGGACGGGCCGGTTTTCCTTCCGATGGGTCTGACGCGGTGAGCTATCAGCGCATCATCTGCCTGACCGAAGAGACGGTCGAGACCTTGTATCTGCTGGGGCAAGAGCATCGCATCGTGGGGGTGACGGGCTATGCCGTGCGTCCCGCGCGGGTGCGGCGGGAAAAACCGCGCGTGGGGGCCTTCACCTCGGCGGACCTTGAAAAGATCAAGGCATTGCGCCCCGATCTGGTGCTGACG
The DNA here is from genome assembly GCA_044231405.1 of Cypionkella sp. Classification (GTDB taxonomy): domain Bacteria; phylum Pseudomonadota; class Alphaproteobacteria; order Rhodobacterales; family Rhodobacteraceae; genus Cypionkella. The sequence continues at coordinate 3,298 of JBIHZO010000385.1, forward strand.
TTTTCCGATCTGCAGGCCGATATCGTGGCCGGGCTGATCCGCGCGGGGATTGAGGTGCATGCCTACAATCAGCGCGATGTGGCGGGGATTTTGGCGATGATCCGCAATCTGGGCGCGCTGTTGGGCGTGGCGGATGCGGCCCAAGCGCTTGCTGCGGGCTATCAGGCGCGCCTTGATTCGGTGGCGGCGGTCCCGCGCGGCTCCTGTCCGCGCGTTTTCATCGAGGAATGGGATGATCCACTGATTTCCGGCATCGGCTGGGTGTCGGAACTGGTGGGCATCGCGGGCGGGCAGGATGTTTTCCCGGAACTCGCCGCGATGGGGGCGGCGCGGGATCGAATCATCACGCCCGACCAGGTGCCACCCCGCGCGCCCGAGGTGATCCTGGCCAGTTGGTGCGGCAAAAAGGTGGTGCCCGCCCGGATCGCGGCCCGCCCCGGTTGGGACGCG
>JBIHZO010000050.1:0-12107 GCA_044231405.1 Cypionkella sp.
CACCGGCAATGGGCAGATCAAGCTTCTTGCAGGCACGGATGATTTCGGAAAACAGCGCGGAACGACGTTGCACCAGGATCAGAAAATCTCCGGCATGGACAGGGCGACAGCCGGGGGCAGCCTCTTTGGCATCAACAGGAATCTGAACCCGCGCGTCGATCATCGCCTTGATTTCGCGCGCAATTTTCTCTGCCAGCCGGGCCGAGTGGTGGGTTTCAGTAATCAGATCAACTGGGTCTTCCCAGTTATCATCCTTGTCTGCTTTCGTTGGCTCTATCAGCGCCCAAAGATCAACCCGTCCGGGCATTTGGTCTTTGAAGGCGTGGTGCAACACAGAATCGCCCAAGGCTTGTGGAAAACGATTGCCAAAGGTTTCGTCCACCAGCCGCAGAATCGCCGGGGAGGACCGGAACGAATATTCAAGCGCAAGGGTTTGAAACTGCTGGCCCGCCGCAGAGAAGTTCTGCTGAAACAGCGCGTGCTTTTCATCAAAAGCCGCCACATCCGCGCCTTGAAACGAATAGATCGACTGCTTTTTGTCGCCCACCACAAACAGCGTCCGGCCGCCGCTGCGCGTGCCCTCGCCTGCAGTGAATTCCGCCGCCAGCAGTTCGATCACCCGCCATTGGTCGGGGCTGGTGTCTTGGGCTTCGTCCACCAAAATGTGGTCAATCCCGCCATCCAGACGGAACAGCACCCACGCGGCCACAGAGGGATTGGTCAGCAGGCCCTTGGCGCGGGTGATCAGATCGTCGAAGTCCAGAAACCCACGGTCGGCCTTGCGCCGGGCGTAAAGTGGCAGAAAGGCGGCAGCAAAGCGGTGCAGCACGGCCGTTTTCTGCGCGGCCATCAAGGCAAGGCGGCGCAGGCGGGCGGCTTCTACCCGCAACATCAGGGCGTCAAGATTTGGCAGATCGACGGCCAGAGACTTTTGCATATCCTTGGTCGGAAACTTGCCGACTTTCGCCCCGAAGGGCGTGGAGGCATCGCCTTTGTACAGGAAGATATCCTCAAGCGCCGACAGCGTCGCTGCGGTCGGCGCGGCGAGGTCAAGCGCCGCCAGTTGAGCGGCATTTTTGGCATCAGTGATCTTCCCGCCCACCATGACCGGCAGGATTTTCGCCATCAAAGCCGCTTCATATCCCAAAAACACATCCGCCAGTATCGCAGCAAAGCTTTCGTCCACCGGAACCCCGAACAGCCCGCGCGCCTGCGCCCCGGTCAGCGGCACTGCAAAGCCTGCGCGCTTTCCGGCCACTTGCTCCATCAGCGCGGTGAAATCCTCGCCCGTGTAGGCGCGGGCGACTTCGGCCATTACATCGGGGGCCGCGGTTTCCGCCATTTCCTCGACAATTCCGGCGCGCAACAGACGTGACGCGCGGTCGTCTAACTCGGTGAACTGCGGTGACACCCCGGCCTCCAGCGGAAAGCGGCGCAGCAGGGTGGCGCAAAAGCTGTGGATGGTCTGGATGCGCAAACCGCCGGGCGTTTCAATGGCACGGGCGAACAACTGCCGCGCCTTGGCCAAGGCACCGGGCGCGTGGCGGCCTTCGTCCCCCAACTCGGCCAGCGCCGCGTGCAACTCAGCGTCTGGCTTCATCGCCCATTCCCCCAGCCGGCGGAAAAGGCGGTTTTGCATCTCGGTTGCGGCGGCCTTGGTGTAGGTCAGGCACAGGATATGCTGTGGCTGCACTCCGGCCAGCAACAATCGCGCCACACGGTCGGTCAGCACGCGGGTTTTGCCCGACCCGGCGTTCGCCGAAAGCCAAGTGGTCGCAGTGGGGGTAGAGGCCTGAACCTGCCGTTCAGAGGCGTCATTCCGGTTCATGGCGCGTCCTCTGGTCCGACGATTTCAGGTTGCGCGCGATCCGACATCTGCCATTCGCCAAAGCGGGAAAGATGATCATAGTCGCCGGGATAGGTCGTCTCGAACATCGCGCGACGGGCGGTGTAGCCGGTCGTGCGGGTCAGATAGCGGCTGATCAGAGTGATCAGCTTGTCCCATTCTTGCGCCAGAAGGTCAGGCGTCATCTCGGTTTCCACGGCCTTTTCACCGGCGCCAAGGCCGATATAGCTGATCTTGGCCACGTCAGACGGACCCAAATCGGCGAAACCGCCGCGTTCGGCCATTGCCGCCGCAAGCAGCAGTTGCTTTTCATAGGCGCGTTGCTGCGCTTCGGTCGGCGGGGTACCGGTTTTGTAGTCGATCATCTGCAAGCGACCATCGGGCAGGCGGTCTATCCGGTCGGGTGTGCCGTAAAGGGTGAACGGCAGGGGTGTCAAAGCCACCGACCCCACGGCTTCCACCGCCAAAGATACGCCACCATGTTTGCCGTCCTGCGTCAGAAAGTGATCGGCGGCCCGGTCCAGCCGCGCCAGCCAAAGTGTACGGGCGGCCGGGAAGGGGGTTTGCTCGGCCAAGACGATGGTGGCGATGGCCAGTAGGCGGCGGCGGGCCTCGGCACGGGTTTCCGACGCAGGACGGGTTTTCACAAACCGTTCAAGAACTTCGTGAACCACCATGCCACGGTCGCGCGGATCAGGGGCGGCGTGCAAAGGATCCAGTGGGTAGAGTTTCAGAATATGGCGTGCATAAATCGCATAGGGGTCGCGGATCAGGCGCGCGATGTTGGTCAGTGACAGTCGATCCGGGCGGGCTGCAATCGGCGGGCGCGGGGCGGGGCGGTGCGCGGGCTTCAGTCGCGGATCAGCGGTCATCTGCGGCGTCGGCCGTTCCAGCGCCTGTGCCATCACCAACCAAGTCGCCCCACGCGCGCGCATCTGGGCCAAGGCCGCCGGGCCATCCAGCGCAGGTAATCCCTCCATTAGGTTCATCAGGCGGTTCACCCAACGCGACGGCACGGTTTCCGCCTCTGCATTGCGGGTGGCGCGGGTCAGCACGACGCGGGGCGCGGCGATGGCCTGCTGATAGTCATGCGCCGAAAGGCCGATCTGGCGCTCTGGCAACAACAGGGCCGCATTCTTGCGCATGGATCGATTCAGCCACGGGTCCGGCTCGGGCAGCTTCGGCCAGACGGAATCGTTCAACCCACCCAGAATCACCAGATCGGCCCCTTGAACGCGGGCCTCCAAAGTGCCCCAGATCATGATGTTTGGGTGGCCCTGCACCGCTTCACGCACCACGCCTTCGTTGACCAGGGCGTCGAACAGATCGCGGTAAGCGGCGGCGGTAAAACGGCCGCCGTGCGGGGACTCGGCGGTCAGATTGTCCATCAGGGCCAGCGCCTCGCTGCCCGCCTCTTTGTCCCACAGCCCCCCCGAACCCACGGGTGCTGTGCCGCGGGCCAAGATTTCGGCAAGGCGGCGATGTTGGGCCACATGGTCGGCCAATGGTCTGTTCCCGACGGTGTCCAGCCCGTTCAGCGCTCCGGCTAGAAAAGCGGCCCAGTCCTGAATGCCGTCGTCTGTCCGTGACTGCGCCCAAGACATCAGGTCCTCCCCACAGGGGAAGCTGGGCCCGTATTTGCGCAGCTTCAACTCCAGATGCCGCGTGAACAACAGGTGCCTGCCGCGTGCACCCGAAGCGGTCAGCGGATGTTTGAGCAGTGTCAGCAAGCGGTCGGCGGTCAGCTTCTCGCCCAGTAGTCCAGCCACATGCCGCAAAAACCGTCCCGGCGCAGACAGGGCCAGCGGACGCCCGGCGCTGTCATCTGGCAGGATCGACCAACGGTCCAGCGCGGCGGTGACTTGCCGCGTCAAGTTGCGATCGGGCGATATCAGCGCCGCTTTGGTTCCGGTTTCGGCAGCTTCGCGCAGGATCAAAGCAATCGCCAACGCCTCGGCGCGGGGTGATTGTGCCTCCAGCAAGGTGATGCCTTGCACAGCCTTTGGCAAGACTGGCAGGTGCGGGCCTTCGACCAGCCACTGATCGGTGACCGGGGCCGGCCGCAATGACAGGGAAATCAAACGGTTGCGGTCAGGATCGGGGGCCGCAATGTCGCGCCACAGGCGAATATCGCTGGGCGCGATGGCAAGCAGGTTCATCAAATGCCGAAAGCGGTACTGTGGATGATCTTCGGCCGTCAGCGCATCATCCATCGCCGACCAAACGGCGGTTGGTGTGTCAAAATCATAGCCCGGCAGCACCAAGGCCCCCCGTGGCAACCGCGCAACCGCTTGCATGAACAGCGCCGTCGTGCCTCGTGAAGCGGTTGACCCTGCGACCAGGACCGGGTCTTGCGGCGGGGTGATCGCCCACCGCTCGGCCAGTTGCATCACTGCCAGACGCTGCCGGGCCTCGGCGTTCAGCGACGTGGCAAACAGCGGCGCGATGATTGACAGAAAGGTCTGTGTCCTTTCCCAGTGTTTGGAGTGGTTGGACACGTCCAGCCCCGCGATCGCCTGCGGTGCGACGCCCTCACTTTGCATCTCACCGATCAAGTTGGCAAGGCTGTCGGCCAGATCGTAAAGCGCCGCGCGTGGAGCAAGATCCGGTTGCGCATCCAGAAGACCTGAGATCAGTTTCGCCAATTCCAGCCGCAGTCGCAGTGGCGGAATGGTTGCGGGCAGAGCAAGGTCAGGGTCCTGCGCCAGATCCGTCACCAAACGCAGGCGCGGCAGAAAATGCGCACCCTGCTGGGTGAACAGGTCAATGACGCGGCGGCGCATGCGCGCGGTGTTCAGGTAAAGCGTGACTCGGGCCATCGCTTCGGGCGGTTGGTCGGCCATGCGTTCGGTCAGGCCGGCGACCAGATGTTCCGGAAAATCCGCGCCGGGGGGGAGGGCAAAGACGCCCGCGCTAAACATCGGCGGTCGCCAGAAGCGCCTCGGCGGTCTGGATGCCTTCGGGGCTGCCCACATCGCACCAGCCGCCTTTGTGGAGAATGCCGTAAGCGCGGCCCGTTGCGATCAGGTCATCCCATGGACGATTGAGGGAAAAAACAGGCTCTGGTATTGCCAAAAGAGCCGAAGGTTTGATGATAAGTGCCCCCAGATAGACCGGGCCGACAGCCCCGTTCGCGCGGGAAATGCGGCCATCCGCAGCCAATATGAAGTCGCCACGGCCTTTGTGGCCTTGCGCCTGATCCGGGGGCAGCAGCAGCAAAAGCGCGTCCATTTTGTCGCCATCCCACGCATCCATCAACTGGGTCAGGGGGTTCGCGCCCGTCCAGACGGCATCAGTGTTCAAGGCCATAACCGGACCGTGGCCCATCAAGGGCAATGCGGCTCGCAAGCCGCCGCCGGTTTCCAGAATTTGCGCGCGCTCCCAGGACAGGGCGATGGTGCGGCTGGCAACATGGGCGGCGATCTGGTCGCCAAGGTAATGCAGGTTGATGACGGACTGGGTCACGCCTGCCGCATCGGCCACAGCCAAGGCGTGGTCCAGCAGCGCCTTGCCAGCCACCGGAATAAGCGACTTTGGTCGACGCGCCGTCAGAGCCCCCATTCGGGTGCCAAAGCCTGCGGCAAACAGCATCAGCGGAAATGGCCGCATTGGGAACCTATCTTGGCAAGGGCTTCGGTGGTGGGTTCGGGCAACAGCTTTGCGCAAATCCTTGCGAGCGGGGCAAGCTCGGTCTTGGCCAGATTGGTCTGCAACTGCCGCCATACGCGGGGGATCAGCGCAACATAGCCTGGCTTCGCAGCCAAAAGGCACAGGCGGGCGAAAACACCAAGAATGCGCAGGGCGCGCTGGGCGCCCAAAACCGCGTAAGCTGCTTCGAAGTTCAGCGCGGAAACGCCGCTGGACGCCATGAAACGGTTGATCGTGGCAGCTTCTGTTTCACGTGAAACATCGCGGCGCGCGTCCTGAAGCAATGAGACCAGATCATAACCGGGCTGACCCATCTGCGCCAACTGAAAGTCCAGCAGGCCAACCTTCGCCAACCCTGCGCGATGCGGCAGCCAAAGCAGATTTTCGGCGTGGAAGTCGCGCAAGATCATCACGCGCGGGCCGTCCGCATGGGTTGCCACCAGATCAGACAGCACATTGCGAAAATCAGCCGGATCGGCGCGGTCCCCGGTGACTGCAAAGCGGTACCACTCCAGCGCATGGCAAGCCGCGTCAGCCCAATCCTTGGCTTGCATGTCTGGCAGGCCAAGGGGGGCGGGGTGGCTTTGCAAATGGATCAGCGCATCTGCCGCAGCCGCGTAAAGTGTTGGCTCAACTGCAGGGCTTTTGGCAACAAGCCGGGCGTACAGACCATCGCCAAGATCCTCCAGCAGCAGAAAGCCGTTGTCCAGGTCCTGCGCCATGCAGCGCGGAGATGACAGCCCAAGCCCCAAGAGATGCGCGGCGATTTGCAGGAAAACGGCGGGGTCATCGCCCTTACCGGGAGGTGCGTCCATCAGAATCGCCGTTTCACCGGCCCGGGTCAGCCGATCATAACTGCGGTCTGACGCATCCCCGGCCAGAAAGCAGCGCTCGGCGCTGCCCCAGCCGGCGCGGTCCAGAAACCGCTGCGAAAGGCTGGTGCGGTCAGTCATCTGCTGCCCAGTCTGACGCCAGATCGGTCAGCAATGCCGATGGCACTCTGCTGGAAATCTGTGCCAATCGACCCTCTCCCGACGCCAAAAGCGTTACTGACAGGGCGGTACGCGGGGCCAGTTTCCCCAGCCGGTCCGGCCATTCGATCAGGCAGATGGCATGCGCAAAGGCCTCTTCCAGACCCAACTCCAGCACCTCATCCGGATGCGACAGCCGGTACAAGTCTGCATGCCAAATCTCAACATCGGCCTGGTAAGTCTGCACCAAAGTGAACGTGGGCGACGGCACATCTTCAAACCGCCCCAGCCGCGCGCGGATCAGGGCGCGGGCCAGATGGCTTTTGCCCGCCCCAATCGGACCGGACAGCAGCACGCAATCACCCGCCCGCAGATGTCCAGCCAGCCATGCGCCCAGCCGATCGGTCGCCGCCGGATCTGGCAGAGAAAAGGTTACAACGTCGGGTTCTAAGCTCATGCTGCGAGTCTACCTTGCCCAACCGCAACCGCAAGCCGGGAAAGGCTCAGGCGTGCCGCAGTTTGGGCGCAGCAATCTTGGAAAGCGCTGCCTCAGTTGTGGCCATCAGCCGAAATGTTGCCAATGTCGCCCCGGCGGCCAAAGGCGAGAACCGGCATTGCAGCAAACGCCCGTCCAAAAGTCGTGCTTCAGCCCGCCAGCTTTCACGATCTCCAATAGTGGCAACATAGTCCTCGACATCAGTCCAGATTTTGGCCGGCGCCGAAAGTTCGCGCCAATGCGCGGCAAGGATGCCCACGTCGCAATCACCCAACCCTGCCGCAGGATCATGGCCCCACAACGTGCTGTAGGCGGTGTTTGACATAACCAACTGTCCAGATTGGGTAAAGACCGCGACCGCTTCATCCAGCTCATCAATCACCGACTGGCCCAGTTCCAGGTCGGCGCGATAACGGCGGGTGCGCAGCATCTCGGTCGAGATGTCCTCGATCATCAACGCCAGTGCTCCGTTGGGATGCGGCCGCCCTACCACACGATAGGTCTGACCATCGGCAAGATTCCAGGTCTCCTCGTATAAACCTGCAGCCGTTGCCTTTTCCATATCGACAATTTGCCGCCGCCAACCGCGATAGTCCTTCGGTTCGGGCAACATGTTGCGATCCCGCAGCGCATCCAGAACTGACAAGAACGAAGGGCGCATCGACAGAAAGTCAACCGGAAGCCCGGTCAGATCAAGCAAAGCCGGGTTGAACAGCTGCAAATGCCGTTGGCGATCAAAAATCGCAAGCCCGATGGGCAATTGTGCGAATGTCTTGGTCAACGTCTGCATCAGATCCCGCAGGTTGCCTTCTGCCGTCACGGCAGCATCGGCGGGCACAGCAAAGACCAGTCGCAAGTCACCCTCGGATTGGCTGAACAGGTCAAACCACATCACGGCCTGATCTTGCGGCGACACGCTAAGCCGTTGACCCTCGACACCATGCGTTATCGCGGCGCGGTCAAACACCCTTGGCAATGGCCAGCCCCACTCCTGGCCCGGCCGCAGCAATTGGCTGGCCAGCATCAGGTAGCCACCATTGGCCCAGATAACATCACCGGCTTCCGTCTGTCGCCACATCAAGATCGGGGCCTTGGCGACGGTGTCGCGCAGGGTTGTTAACTCCTCCAGCAGCGCCTGCTGCGCCAAGGGGTCGGACCCAACAGATTGCCCTGCGGTATTTGGGTCTGTCAGGATGATCTTCGTCAGCCCGCCGCAGTGCTCTGCCTGCATCATCAGGGGCCGTCCGCGATCCTGCAACGACATCAGAGTCACGCTGCCGGTTTCCGCCAAGCGCAGCAATTCCGTTTCGGCATTGGCAAAACGCAGTGCCAGAAAGGCCATCAGCCGCGCCCAAGGCCCACCTCTGGCAGCACTATTGGCCAACAACGCGCGCGCTCCCGGCGTGCTGTCTACCAAAACCTCGCCATCAAAAAGAAACATGGGGCCGGGATTTGCGTGGTTGAAAAGGCCTGAATGCGGCGCAATCTTGCCAGATGCCAACAGGTGCAGCCCGATCACGCCGGCCAGAGCGGCCAATATCGCGACCCCAATCAAGCCAAAGCCCAGCGTCCAATCCATCGACATCAGCCATCCCCAACGAGAATCCCCCACCAGTGACGCAACTTAGGGGAGACAGTGTTAACGAGGCGTTAAGAACGCCGACAGCCGGACCCTCACAGGATATTTCTGTTTTCACCCAAAGCCATACCTGACGGCACCACCAAGGCCTGCGCTGGCCAGATCGCTTCGACGATCGCGCCGCTCCGTTCGGGCCGCTCTGCGGCGGTCAGAAAAGGGTCCCCGGCGTTGGCAAAGGAAAGCTCTGCCCCGGTCCGTTCCAACAGCGTTTTGGCAATGAACAGCCCAAGCCCCATGCCTTCATACCCCGGCCGCGCCGTAGCGCCACCTGCGGGGCGGGAACGGACAAAGGGGTCGCCAATCCGCCCGATCACTTGCGACGGAAAGCCGTCACCGTCATCAATGATCCGAATGGTCAGCCGATCCTCCGTCCATTGCCCATCCACCCAAACCCGGGCGTGGGCAAAATCGACCGCATTCTGCACCAGATTGCGCAACCCGTGGATCAATTCCGGGCGGCGCAACAGCAGCGGTTCCGGCGCGTCGCTGCCCGCCCCCGCCGAAAAGCTGAAGATCACTTCTTTGCCGCGCGCCAAGTGCGGCTCGGCGGCTTCGTGCAGCACGGTGCTGAGCGGAGCTTGCCGCATATGCAGGTCATCCTTGCCCGCCTTGCCCATCGACCGCAGAATGTCACGGCAGCGGTCGGCCTGATCGCGGATCAGCCGTGCATCGTCCTGCATATCAGGATTGCCGCCCAATTCATCAATCATCTCGGTGCTGACCAGCTTGATCGTCGCCAATGGCGTGCCCAGTTCATGCGCCGCAGCCGCCACCACGCCGCCCAGATCGGTCAGCTTTTGCTCACGCGCCAAGGCCATCTGGGTGGCCAACAAGGCGTCGGACATCGAATGCATTTCGGTCGCAATCCGGCGCGAGTAAATGCCCAGAAACGCAATGCCAATGACGATCGAAAGCCAAAAGCCAAACTCGAACAACCCCGGTATCTGGAACAAGGAACCATCATCAAATCGCAAGGGCACGTTGATCATGCCAATCAGCGTGACAAACACCGCAGCCAGCGTGCCCAAAGCGAAGATCGCGCGCAATTCCAGCGCACTGGCGGAAACTGTCACTGGTGCCAGGATCAGCAAAGCGAAGGGATTGGTCAGCCCGCCAGTCAGAAACAACAGAAAGGACAGCTGCGACAGGTCGAAAACCAGCGTCAGGATGGCTTCGGCCTCTGTCAGGCGCTTGTTCTCCGGAAAAACGAAGATCGACACCAGATTGGCAATCACCGCCGACCCGATCGCCAGATAACACAGGCCCAGTGGCAGCAGCATGCCAAAGTATCGGTCGGCAACCATAAGGGCGGCCAATTGTCCCATGATCGCCAGCCAGCGCAACAAAATCAGGGTGCGCATCCGCAGCCAGTCGCTGCGTTCAGGCCGAAGTGATGGGTTGAGGCCTGTATCGGTCATATCTCGGCTGGCCTTTTGATGGGGTTTGCGATTGATAGGGGGCGTCCCTGCAGGGATCAATGCGGAAAGCTTGGGGGTTTGGTCATGATGAAGATTTATGCAGCTTTGGCAGCAGCAGCAGTGGCTGGTCTTTTGGGGGGCACGGCTTGGTCAGTCTGGTCATCACGCGCCGCGGATCCCTTTGCCGAGTGCCGGGGCGGCGCGGTCGGGGGGGGCGAAATTGGCGGTCCCTTTACCCTCATGGACAAGACCGGTGCGACTGTGACCGACAAAGACGTGATCACCAAGCCGACGCTGGTCTATTTTGGCTACACCTTCTGCCCTGATGTCTGCCCTTTGGACAACGCCCGCAACGCCGAAGCGGTTGACCTTCTGGAGCAACAGGGCCTTGACGTAACGCCATTGTTCATCTCGATTGACCCCGCGCGCGACACGCCGCAAGTGGTGGGCGAATTTGCCACCAACCTGCATCCACGCATGATCGGGCTGACCGGGACGCAAGAGCAGATCAAGGCCGCATCACAGGCCTACAAGACCTATTACAAAAAGCAAGACAGCGGTGACGAGTTCTATTTGATGGACCATTCCACCTTCACCTATCTGGTGTTGCCCGACAAAGGATTTGTCGAATTCTTCAAGCGCGACGACAGCGCCGAAAGCATGGCCACCACGGTCGCCTGCTACATTTCCAAAAGCTAAATGGGCACGAGGGTTTGACCCCGGCAGCGTCGCGGCCTAGGTTAAGCAGTGACAGTAAGATTGGGGGACCTAATGGCGGAAGAGCTTGGCGCGGATCTGGGGCCTGATCGCAGCCTGCTTTTGGTCGATGATGACGAAATATTTGTCAAACGGCTTGCCAAAGCTATGGAAAAGCGCGGTTTCCTGCCCGAAACGGCAAGCTCGGTGGCCGCCGGTCGTGCCATCGCGATCGCGCGACCTCCGGCTTATGCTGTGATCGACCTGCGGCTTGAGGACGGCAACGGTCTGGATGTGGTCGAGGTATTGCGCGACCGCCGCCCCGATTGCCGCATCGTTGTGCTGACCGGATACGGCGCTATTGCCACCGCGGTTGCTGCCGTGAAAATTGGCGCGAACGATTACCTTTCCAAGCCCGCGGACGCCAATGACGTGACCAATGCGCTGCTGTCCAAAGGTGAATCCTTGCCGCAGCCGCCTGAAAACCCGATGTCTGCCGACCGTGTGCGGTGGGAGCATATCCAGCGCGTCTATGAAATGTGCGACCGCAATGTTTCAGAAACAGCGCGCAGGCTTTCCATGCATCGCCGCACGCTTCAGCGCATTCTGGCGAAACGCAGTCCAAAATAGAACGGCTTTGATTGCGTAACTCATCCCAATAGTCTAAAAAGGTTGCATCTTATCCGAAAGGGGATGTTTCCATGTCTAACGATCTAAACACTTTGTCGCTTAAAGAACTTAAAGACCTTCAATCGCAGGTCGCAAAGGCAATCGCGGGCTTTGAAGACCGCAAGAAGAAAGAAGCCCTTGCCGAGCTTGAAGAAAAGGCCCGTGAAATGGGGTTCTCTTTGGCTGAGTTGACGGGCATTTCGGTCACCCGCAAACGCTCGCCCGCTGTTGCCAAATATGCCAACCCGGCCAATCCGTCGGACACCTGGTCGGGCCGTGGTCGCAAACCACGGTGGTTTGATGCCGCTCTGAAGTCGGGCAAAAAGCCCGATGATCTGGCGATCTAAAGCGCAGCCATAAGCTCTGCGTGCCTCGCGACAAAGCCCGTCCGCACCACTGCGGGCGGCCTTAGTCTTATTTCAAGCCCGCGCAACAGGGCTGTATCGGGTCGGCCAAACAGCCTGTCTGCCTCGGCCTCGCTAAATCCGGCAATCTGAACCGCCTCAAGCCATGCCGAAATCTTGTCCGCAGACTTGATCGCCTTTTTGATCGGACCCGGCAAAACCGCTGGCAGACCAAAGCGCAAATGCACGGCCGCTGTCAGCCTCAGGTCCAATTCGCCATAGTTCGGCCCCACGGCGGCCTTCACCGGGCTGATCATATCGCCAATCACATATTCCGGCGCATCATGCAGCAGGGCAGCCAGTTGCCACTTGGCCTCATT
>JBIHZO010000051.1:0-12091 GCA_044231405.1 Cypionkella sp.
CAGTCCCTCTGCACCCTCCAGCGCCAAGACAAAGGTTTCCTCTGACGTGACCGAGAAGGTGAAATAGCGATCCTCGCCGTGCTTGTTGCGCAAACGCAGGTCATAGGTGTTGCGGATCGAGCCATCCGACAAGGTCACGAACTGCGGATTGCGCACTGGCGTCACGTTGATGTCAATCTCGGTGCGCAGGAACAATGCCACCACAAGCGCCACACCCACCCCACCCCAAAGAACAGTGTATAAGATGGTGCGCGGGCGGAAGACGTGCTTCCAGACCGATTTCGGCTCTTTGCCGGCGCGTTCACTGGTTTCATCGGTATAGGCCAGATAGCCGATCAGACCGCGCGGCTTGCCGATCTTGTCCATCATGTCATCGCAGGCATCGATGCACAGCCCGCAAGTGATGCAGGCCATCTGCTGACCGTCGCGGATATCAATACCCATCGGGCAGACGTTGACGCAGGCCATGCAGTCGATGCAATCGCCATTGGTTTCAACGGTTTGCTTGCCGCGTGGTTCGCCGCGCCAATCGCGATAGCCGATGGTCAGAGTGTCTTCGTCCATCATCGCGGCCTGAATCCGCGGCCACGGACAGGCGTAGATGCAGATCTGTTCGCGCGCGAAACCGCCGAAAAAGAAGGTGGTCGCGGTCAGAATGGCCATGGTGATATAGGCCGCCGGATGTGCGGTGCCGTTCAGCAGATCAACCGCCAGCGTCGGCGCATCGGTGAAGTAGAACACCCAGGCACCGCCCGTGGCCAAACCGATCAACAGCCACAACGTCCATTTGACCGCCGATTTGCGGATTTTTTCGGCGTCCCATTTCTGGCGGTGCAGACGGATGCGGGCGTTGCGGTCGCCTTCGACCCATCGCTCCACCAGAATGTAAAGGTCAGTCCACACGGTTTGCGGGCAAGCGTAGCCGCACCAGACCCGGCCCGCTGCGCTGGTGAACAAGAACAGCCCCAACCCGGCCATGATCAGCAGTCCGGCGATGAAATAGAATTCATGCGGCCAAATCTCGATCATGAAGAAAAAGAACCGCCGCCCGGACATGTCGATCAACACCGCCTGATCGGGCAGGTTGGGGCCACGGTCCCAGCGGATGAAGGGGGTGATGTAGTAGACCCCCAGCATGAGCGCCATCAGCCACCACTTCAGGTTGCGGAAGGTGCCCTTCACGCGGCGCGGGAAGATCGGCTCACGGGCGGCGTAAAGGCTGGGTGGCGGGGTGTCGGGGCTGGTCACGGACGTTCTCCGGGTATTGTTCTGGCGCTGCGCCACGCGGGCGCTGGCCCTCTATCGGCTTTGACGGACGGTGCCGCCTTGACCTGTATCAAAAAGGTATTCGCGATGCAGCTTTACAATGCGGCAATGCAGCGCGGCTGCCAATGAAAGCTTTGCCGGGCGGGGCAGAAAAGAGGCACCGACACCCCGGGAAACGCGCGAACAGGACAGAGCGTCGGTGCGGGGTGGACGTTATGGCCATCCGCCCCACCTCTACATCACCGCTTGGCGCGGCCAACTCCATGATGTGAATCAACTCTGTCGGACCTGCCCTGCGCCAGCTTGTCGCGGCAGCCAGGTGCCAAAGACCCGCAGCGGCCCTTGGCGGGTGACACGGGGATGGCCTGCGCTTCCGTCGTCCTGACAAAGCAGCCGAAGACAGCCTGCCGCCAGATCACCCGCAACGAAATCACGCCCATAATCGCCACACCCTGCCCGCGCCGGAAGCCCTGCCTGCGCACAAAGGCCGTGGCCTCAATGGGGCCAAGCTGTTGCCGCCACAGCGGTTTGTCCAAATGTTCGGGCATGGTCGGCGCGCCTTGTCGCCTCAGCCAGACGCCTGCAAAGGCAGCGGTTGCGGTGATCCGCAGCGGGGCGATGACATCCGCACCAGTCAGATCGGCAGCATCGCGGCGATGACAGCCAACTTGCACCCGTCCATCGCCAAGCCGGCCCGCTACAGCAGCGGCATGGGCAGGCTGCGCGTTTCTGGCAGGGTCAGCGCGGGATGCCCGGGGCGCAAGACGGCTGGTGGTGATCGGCATCGCGCACCGGGCGGGTCACTCCCCAAGCAACGTGTTTGCTTTTGCACCTGCTTGCCCGGCCCCCCGGCGGGGTATTGAAAGCCCAATGAAACGCAAACTTTTGCCAAATTTTCAGCAATCTGGCCCTGAAAGTGAAAGGACCCCCGGCGCGAACCGGGGGCCTTGGTGTTGTGTTGGCAGGCGAGATTACTCGCCGCCGCCCAAGCTGTGGACATAGGTCGCCACAGCACGGATCTCGTCTTCGGACAGGCGGCCCGTCCAAGGCGGCATCACGCCAAAGCGGGCGTTGACGATGGTCTCTGTCAAAGTCGCGCGGTCGCCGCCATAAAGCCAGACCGCGTCCGTCAGGTTCGGCGCACCCTGAACCCGGTCGCCCATGCCAGCCTCGCCATGACAGGCCACGCAGTTTTCGGCAAAGAGCACAGCACCCGCCGTGGCCGCCGCCGCGTCATGATCCTGGCCCGACAGTTGCAACACATAATCCACAACCTGTCCGATTTGCGCCTCGTCCAGAATGCCATCCACCCCGAAAGCCGGCATTTGCGAATAGCGCGCATCTGCGTCGGCGGTGTTGCGGATGCCGTGGCTGATGGTGGCATGGATATCCTCCATGGCCCCGCCCCACAGCCAGTCATCGTCCAGCAGGTTGGGATAGCCCTTGCCCTGCACACCCGCCGCACCAGAGCCGTGGCACTGGGCGCAGAAGGTCTTGAACACCGAAGCCCCGGCCGAGGTGGCATAGGTTTTTAGCGTCTCATCCGCAGGAATGGCGGTCAGATCGGCCGACACCAGCTTGGCCTTCATCTCAGAGTTGGCATCATCAAAGCGTTTGATTTCCGCCACCACATCGGCGCGTTGATCGGACCCGATCACGCCCTGGGTATGGCCGGAAATCAACGGCCATGCCGGATAGGCGATGGTGTAGCCGATGCCCCAGATGATGGTCAGGTACAATACCCAGACCCACCAACGCGGCAGCGGGTTGTTGTACTCTTCAATACCGTCCCAGACATGGCCGGTGGTTTGCACCTCGGTGGGTGCCTTTTTGACTTGCTTGGCGCACATGGATCACGCCTCCTCGGCTTGCGAAGCCCCTGTGCCGCGCTGGACGCGCGCCACGGGATCTTCGGCGGGTTTCTTGTCATTGCGGAAAATGGACTTGGCGATGTCCTCATGGGTGGCTCGCGACCCCGGACGCCATGCCCAGACAAAGATGCCCAGGAAGAACAGCGTCATCAGCAGCAGCACCCAACTGTCGGCGAATTCACGCAGCAGGCTGTAAGTGTCCATTTTGCCCCCCTTACCGTGTCGGGTCAGGCGTGAAGGTCGAGAAATCGACCATCGTGCCCAACACTTGCAGGTAGGCGATCACCGCATCCATGTCGGTCAGCGTCGGCTGGCCGTCAAAGTTGGAGATGTTCACCTTGCCGTAACGTTCTTCCAGCCCGGTCGAATCGGCGTTCGGGTCGGCCTGCGCCGCAAAGTCAGCCGTCGCATTGGCAATGGCGTCATCGGTGTAGGGCACCCCCACCATCCGGTGCGTCATCATGATGTCGGCGATGTATTTGCCGTCGATTTCATGATTCAGCAGGAAGTTGTACTTGGGCATCACCGATTCCGGCACCACGGCCTGCGGGTTTGTCATGTGATCCACATGCCAGCTGTCCGAATAGCGCCCGCCAACCCGCGCTAGATCCGGCCCGGTGCGCTTGGACCCCCATTGGAACGGGTGATCGTACATCGACTCGGCGGCCAGGCTGTAATGGCCATAGCGTTCCACCTCATCGCGCATCGGACGGATCATCTGGCTGTGACAGTTGTAGCACCCTTCCCGGATGTAGATGTCACGGCCCGCCAGTTCCAAAGGTGTGTAGGGGCGCACCCCTTCCACTTTTTCAATGGTGTTCTGCAGATAGAACAGCGGAGCGATCTCTACGATCCCGCCAATCGTCACCACCACCAACGACAGCACCATCAGCAAAGTGGCGTGCGTTTCAATCGCCTTGTGTTTGTCAAGAATTCCCATTGTCCTGCCCCCTTTTCATTCAGCAGGAACGGCGTTGTTCGCGTTGACCGAAGCCCTTGCAGGCTGCGCGCGCACCGTCATCCACAGGTTATAAGCCATGATCAGCGCACCCGACAGGAACATTGCCCCGCCCAGACCGCGCACAACATACATCGGGAACTTTGCAGCCACCGTGTCGGCAAAGGCGTTCACAAGGAAGCCGTTCGCATCCACTTCGCGCCACATCAGACCCTCCATGATCCCCGTCACCCACATCGCGGATGCGTAAAGCACGATCCCGATGGTGGCCAACCAGAAGTGCCAGCTGACAAGCTTCAGGCTGTAAAGTGCAGGGCGGTTCCACAGGCGCGGCGTCAGGAAGTAAAGCGCACCAAAGGTGATCATGCCGTTCCAGCCAAGTGCGCCGGAATGGACGTGACCAATGGTCCAGTCGGTGTAATGCGACAGGCTGTTGACGGCCTTGATCGACATCATCGGGCCTTCAAAGGTCGACATGCCGTAGAAGCCGATCGACACCACCATCATGCGGATGATCGGGTCGGTGCGCAGCTTGTCCCAAGCGCCCGAAAGCGTCATCAGACCGTTGATCATGCCGCCCCAGCTTGGCATCCACAGGATGATCGAGAACACCATACCAAGGGTCCCAGCCCATTCCGGCAGCGCCGTGTAATGCAGATGGTGCGGACCAGCCCAGATATAAAGGAAGATCAGCGCCCAGAAGTGAATGATCGACAGCTTGTAGCTGTAAACCGGCTTTTCGGCCTGCTTGGGCACAAAGTAATACATCATGCCAAGGAAACCTGCGGTCAGGAAGAAGCCCACCGCGTTGTGGCCATACCACCATTGCGTCATCGCATCCTGCACGCCCGAGAACAGCGACACCGACTGCGACGAAAAGATCGACACCGGAACCGCCATGTTGTTGACCAGATGCAGCATCGCCACCGTCAGGATCATCGACAACAGGAACCAGTTCGCCACATAGATGTGCGGCTCTTTCCGCTTCCACAATGTGCCCATGAAGGTCAGCAGAAAGGCCACCCAAACCACGGTGATCCAAAGGTCAATGTACCAGACCGGCTCGGCATATTCGCGCGCCTGGGTCCCACCCAGAACATAGGACGAGGCGGCCAGCACGATCATCAGCTGCCAGCCCCAGAACACGAACCAACCGAGGTTGCCCCCGAACAGGCGCGTCCCGCTGGTGCGCTGCACGATGTAGAAGGCCGACATGATCAGCGCGTTGCCGCCAAAGGCAAAGATCACGGCGCTGGTGTGCAGGGGGCGCAAACGCCCAAAGTTCAAAATGCCATCCGTGATCCCGCCCAGATTGAGAGCAGGGAAAGCCAGTTGGAACGCGATCACCACGCCCACGAGGAAACCCACGATGCCCCAGAAGGTCGTCGCGATCACCCCGGCGCGCACAACGCCGTCCATATATTCATTTGCCGGGTGAAGCTGTGGTACACCCACAGACCGCAGCGCCCATACGAATGCAATCGCCGCAGCGATCATCACCTCGATCGCGTTCACCATGTACGGCAGATCGTGCGCGTAGTTGGCGGCAATCGCGGCAAGCACCGCCACGGCCCCCAGCACGATCAGTTTAACGTAATCCCACATTTTGCGTCCCTTCGTCTTTTGCCTGATTCGGATCCGATTACGACTCAGATTCCGCCCAGGAGCTTTTCGACTGTCCTGCTTCTCGCAGTCGTGACGCGAACCAGCTTTGATCCATGTCAACACCCCCCTATAGATGCATTGATCCGCATCAACGCCAAGCGCAATCAGAGGTGCAAATGTCGCAGTGTAACCCTGAAGGGAGTGCAAACCGTGGCCTATAAATCCATTCTGACCATTTTGACCAATCCGGCCGAGGCCGAAGTGGCGATCACCGCCGCCGCAAGACTGGCCCAAGCGCAGGATGCGCATCTGGATGTGCTGGTTCTGGGGGTGGACCGCACCCAGATCGGCTACTCCTATATCGGCTCGGGCGCGGTGATGATGCAGGTGGCCGTCGATCGCGCCGAGGCGGACGCCCGTGTGCTGGAAACAGCGGTGCGGGCGGCGCTGGCAGCCCAACCCACCGATCTGCGCTGGGGTCTGGAGGCGGTGGTGACGCAACTGGGCGCTCTGACCGATCTGGTCGCTTCCCGCGCGCGCTTTGCCGATCTGATCGTGCTGCCCCGCCCCTACGGCCCCGGCATTGGTGCCGAAGCCGAAGCGGTGGTCGAGGCGGCGCTGTTTGAAGGCAAGGCCCCGGTTCTGGTCTTGCCCGCCAAGGGTCTGGGCGAAAACACCCTGCCCAAACGCATCATCGTCGCCTGGAACCAAAGCGCCGAAGCGATGGTGGCCACGCGTCAGGCCCTGCCTTTCCTGAAAGGCGCGGACATGGTCAACATCACCGTGATCGACCCGCCGTCGCAGGGCGAAGAACGGTCAGACCCCGGCGGCATGCTGTGCCAGATGCTGGTGCGCCACGGCGTCCACGCCGAAGTGTCGGTGCTGGCCCGCAGCCTGCCCCGCGTGTCTGACGTGCTGGCCCGCCATGTCTGGGATCAGAATGCCGATATGCTGGTGATGGGGGCCTATGGGCATTCCCGCTTCCGCGAGGCGATTCTGGGCGGCGCCACCCGCAACATGCTGGAAAAGGCAGAAGTCCCGGTGCTGATGGCGCATTGATCGCCGCGACCACCACGCCGCCGCCGACTTGATCCGGGGTGGCGCGGCAGCAGGTCAAACAAAAACCCCGGCCACTTGGACCGGGGTTTTTCACATCTCAGCGACGGATATCGTCGTCTTCTTCCTCGTCGTCTTCATCGTCATTCGGCAGGTTGAAGAAGCTGTCTGCATCCGAGAAATCAGCGGGCTTTTCTTCACGCTCTTCGCGGGTGAACTGCGACAGATCGGTTGCCATCTTGCCTTCGGTGCCCATGCCCAAGGATTGCTCGGTCGACACCAGCTTGCGACGCTCATCATCCGTCATCACCGACCCTTCGGCGGCTTTCTTGCGCACGGCGGCTTGAACGGCCGTGTCCAGTTCGGACTGTTTGCACAGACCCAAAGCCACCGGGTCAATCGCGGTGATGTTGTTGATGTTCCAATGCGTCCGCTCACGAATGGCGGCAATCGTCGGCTTGGTGGTGCCGACCAGCTTGCCAATCGCGCCATCCGACAGTTCCGGGTGGAATTTCACCAGCCACAGGATCGACGCCGGGCGGTCCTGACGTTTCGACAGCGGCGTGTAGCGCGGACCACGGCGTTTTTCTTCGCCAACCGCAGCCGCGTTGAACTTCAGCTTCAACTTGTACAGCGGATCTTTTTGACCGCGCTCAATCTCGATGGCGTCCAGCTGGTTGTTGCCGACCGGGTCAAAGCCTTTGACGCCCGTGGCCACGTCGCCATCGGCGATGCCCTGCACTTCCAATTCATGCATGCCGCAGAATTCCGCAACCTGCCGGAAGGTCAGCGTGGTGTTGTCGACCAGCCAGACGGCAGTGGCCTTGGACATAAGGGGTCTGGACATCGGACTTCCTTTCCTTTGCCCGTGTACGGGCGGGCTTTCACGCGCCCACTCACGGGCCTTTACAAATCTTCCCCAAGCCGGGAAAACGGCTGCGACCGGGGCCGCAAGGTTTTCGATTTTGGGGAAATCCCGCACCGTATACTGCCGTTCTGGGCAAAGGGAAAGTGGAAATGCGCCTGTTGTGGTTGGCCCTTGTGGCGATTTGTCTGGGTTCCATGGCGCAGGCCGAAGGCGAAAAGGCCGGCGATTACGATTATTTCGTGATGTCGCTGGGCTGGTCTTCAAACTGGTGCGCGCTGGAGGGGGACAACCGCAACGATCCGCAATGCGACGCCGGGCGCGGGCTGACCTGGACCCTGCACGGGCTTTGGCCGCAGTTTGAAGACGGCTACCCCAGCTATTGCCGCAGCGGGCAAAGCGATCCCTCGCGCGGCGACACCGCGCGGATGGCCGATATCATGGGCGGCTCGGGTCTGGCCTTTTATCAGTGGAAGAAACACGGGCGCTGTTCGGGGCTGTCGGCCAAGGCCTATTACAGCACCATGCGGCAGGCCTACAAATCCGTGGTGATCCCCCCGATTTTCGCGCAGATCCGCAAGGATCTGGTGGTCCCCGCCTCGGTGATCGAAGACGCGTTTGTCGAAAGCAACCCGGCGCTGGCCCGCGATCAGATCACCGTCACCTGCAAAAGCGGCCTGATCCAAGAGGTCCGCATCTGCCTGACCGCCGACCTTCACCCCCGCCGCTGCGGGGCCGATGTGATCAAGGACTGCGCGTTGAAAGATGCCGGGCTGGAGGCGGTTCGGTAGGTCGGGCTTTGGCCCGACTCTGCAAACCGCCGCCTACTCCTGCGCCTTCTTCGCCTCGGCCAACGCCTTCATCCGCGCCACCAGCTCGTCCTTGCTGGCCTTGCCCCCGGTCGGGCTTTTCTCTGCGCCCAAACCCTTGCCAACGCGGTGCTTTGGCACGTTCTTGGCCGCCTGCGGATTGCCCGATTTGCCGTAATCCATGATCACACCCTTATTCTGTGCCGCTTCAAATGGTGATGCCTCAAAAGCCCGCGCCCCGCAAGCGGCCGCAGATGGGTCAGTTGCCCGAGATCACGCACCCGACCATTCACCGCTTGCAGCCGCTGCAAAAGTTAACAAGTCCTGAATTTGGACAGGTCAACCCATTGATATCAAAGATCTAAAAAATGGTCCCGAGTTGGGACCACCCTTCAGATCAGCCCTTCCATCGCGAACAGATCGGTCAGGTTCGCCTCGGGACGCGCCCCGAAATGGCTGATCACCTCGGCCGCCGCCACGCAACCCATGCGGCCCGCAACCTCCAGCGACCGCCCCGTGGACAGCCCGAACAGGAAGCCCGCCGCGAACTGATCGCCCGCCCCGGTGGCATCCACCGGCACCACCCGTTTCACCGGCACCACCACCCGCTCCGCGCCGCGGATCAGGATCACTTCATCCCCCGACCGCGTGCAAACCACCAGCCCCGCATCCTGCGCCGCCTGCGTCAAGGCCGCCTCCAGATCGGTCTGATACAGGCTCGACCACTCATGTTCATTGCCGATCACATAGTCCAGATCCTTGACCAGCCTGCGGAAACTGTCACGGTGACGATCAACACAGAAAGGGTCCGACAACGCAATCCCCGCCAACCCGCCCGCCGCCTGACACAGTTTCGCCGCGCGCTCAAACGCCTGCTTTCCGGCAGGCTTGTCGTAGAGATAGCCCTCAAGGAACAGGATCGCTGCCTCGCCCGCCACATCATCGGACACATCAGCCGGGCCAAGGTCTGACGAAATCCCCAGATAGGTGTTCATCGACCGCTCCCCATCCGGGGCCACGAAGATCATGGAACGCGAGGTCGGCAGATCCCCCCCCGCCACCGGAGCGTTCACGAAATCAGTGCCACCCTCGGCCATCGAGGTCGCGTAGAACCGACCCAAGGCGTCATCATGCACGCGGCCAATGAAGGCCGTGGTCAGGCCCAGATTGCCCAGACCCGCCAGCGTGTTGGCGACCGACCCCCCAGGCGCCTGCACCCTGTTCGTCATCGCGGCATACAAAAGCTCGCCCCGCTCACGTTCCACCAACTGCATGATGCCCTTTTCGATGCCCATCAGCTCCAGAAAGCTGTCGTCGGCTTGGGCGAACACGTCAACGATGGCATTGCCAATGCCGACAACCTGATAGCGTTTCATTCAGTCTTATCCTCGTACAGACAGTCATCACGGATCGGGCAGATGCCACATTTGGGTTTACGCGCGGTGCAGATATACCGCCCGTGCAGGATTAGCCAGTGGTGGGCGTGCAATTGAAATTCGGCGGGCACGTTGTCCTCGATGGCACGTTCGACCGCCACTTCGTCCTTGCCCGGCGCGATGCCAGAGCGGTTGCCCAGCCGCAGGATATGGGTGTCCACTGCCTGCGACGGCTGGCGAAACCACATGTTCAGCACGACATTGGCGGTCTTGCGGCCCACTCCTGGCAGGGACTGCAAGGCGGCCCGGCTCGAGGGCACCTGACCGTCAAAGGTGTCGATCAGAATGCGGCACATCTTGATCACATTCTTGGCCTTGTTGCGAAAAAGGCCGATGGTCTTGATATGCTCGATGATGCCAGCCTCGCCCAAAGCCAGCATCTTTTCCGGAGTATCTGCGATTTCAAACAGCCGTTTTGTGGCCTTGTTGACCCCCACATCCGTGGACTGCGCCGACAGTGCCACGGCCACCAAAAGCGTAAAGGCGTTGGTGTGATCAAGCTCCCCCAACGGTTCGGCCTCGGCGGCCTGAAACCGGGTGAAGATGCGTTTCATCGCGGGGTAATCGAGTTGGCGTGTCATGATACGGCTATGCCCGATCTGGGCGTTTGCAACAAGCACTAGGCGCAGGAAACGGGTCGCTTGCGACCAGTCCGCGCCTTATGATGTGGTCAAGGAGACCGACATGACTGACCAGCCCCCCTATCACTACGCCGTCATTGCCCGCGCGCTGAAAATCATCGACGCAGGCGGTCCCGGCCTGACGCTGGGCGATCTTGCGGCACAGATGGGGATCAGTGCCGCGCATTTTCAGCGCACCTTTTCGCAATGGGTGGGGGTCAGCCCGAAACGCTATCAGCAATACCTGACGCTGGACCACGCACGCCGGATGCTGGCCGACCGCTTTACCGTGCTGGACACCGCCCATGCTGCTGGACTGTCAGGCGGTGGGCGGCTGCACGATCTGTTTCTGACTTGGGAGGCGATGAGCCCCGGCGACTACGCAGCGGGCGGCGCTGGGTTGATGATCCGCTGGGCCCATACGCCAACCCCCTTTGGCGAGGCTTTGGTGATGGCCACGGATCGCGGCATCTGCGGCATGGGGTTCACCGAGGGATTCGGGCGCGACTGGTCGATGACCGACCTGACGGCGCGCTGGCCGAAGGCAACCTATCTGCAGGACCGACAAGTGGCTGATCTGGCCCAAGACGCCATGGCGGGACGGGCGGCGCGGCTGCACCTGATCGGGGCGCCGTTCCAGATCAAAGTCTGGGAGGCGCTGCTGCACATTCCGTCTGGCCATGTCACCAGCTATTCCGAACTGGCAGGCGCGGTGGGGCATCCGACGGCCCAGCGGGCGGTGGGCACGGCGGTGGGGCGCAATCCCATCAGCCTGTTGGTCCCCTGCCACCGGGCGTTGCGGAAATCGGGGGGATTGGGCGGTTATCACTGGGGCCTGCCGGTCAAACGCGCGATGCTGGCATGGGAAGCCGCGCGCGACGACGCAGCGGCTTGACGGCTGGTCCATGGGCGGAAATTTGCCGCGATCTGGCGGGAACCGTGCCGCAGCGTACAGCGTTGATGTATAGACCGTTCAAGGCCGGGTGATTACGGCCGCCCACAGATGCGAGGCAGCACATGCAGTTCAAAACCCCAATCCTGATTTCCACCATCGTCCTGATGGGGCTTACAGCCTGCGTGGACCCGAACGCCTATCCCGACAACCCGAATGCCCGCGCCACCAATGGTGCCGTGATGGGTGGTATCCTTGGAGCCGTGGCCGGGGCCAGCCAAAAGGGTGACGACAAACTGGCCAAAGCCGTGATCGGTGGCGCGTTGGGTGCGGCCGTTGGTGGCGCAATTGGCGCCACGCTGGATCAGCAAGCCGCCGATCTGCGCGGATCGCTTGGCAACCAGAACATCTCTGTCACCAACAACGGCGAATATCTGGTCGTGAACATGCCGCAAGACCTGCTGTTCGCCACTGGCAGCGCCGCCCTGCGCCCCGACCTGACACGCGATCTAAGAGCGATTGCTGCCAACCTGATCCGCTATCCCAACAGCCAGATCGAAGTTGTGGGCCATACCGACAACACCGCCTCGGCAGCCCTGAACCAAGACCTGTCGCAGCGCCGCGCCGTTTCGGTGGCAAATGTGCTGCGTGACAGCGGCGTGCCGAATGGACGCATCAGTGCCTATGGCCGCGGCGAGGATCAGCCGATCGCG
>JBIHZO010000386.1:0-3738 GCA_044231405.1 Cypionkella sp.
CAAGGCAGAGCGAATGGCCGCCAGAAGGTCGGCGGCGCTGACCGGTTTCTCCAACAGGTCCGACGCCCCCGCCTTCAACGCAGCGACCGCAAGCGCAGCATCGCCATGGCCTGTCAGCATCACGGCGGGCAATTGCACCCGCTCGGCCCGCAGCTGGGTGATCAGAGCCACGCCGTCCTTGCCGGGCAAAAGACTGTCCACCAAAAGACAGGCGTCGCCCTGTGGTCGGGGTGCCTGCAAAAACTCTTCCGCAGTGGCATAACCGACCACACCCCAGCCTTCTGCCTCAAACAAGCGTCGCGTGATGTCACGGATCATCTTGTCGTCATCGATCACATGCACCGTCACTTTCGCCGCCTCGGCGTGGCGGTCTGTCCTGGCACGAGCGGTGCGGGCCGAGCGCATCCGGTCAGAAATCATCTTGGCCAGCACATCTGGCTTCACCGGCTTGACGACTTGGCTGTATTCGGATGCCCCAAGGGTTTTCAGAGTGGCCAATGTGATGTCACCCGTCAGGATAATGGTTGGCACGGGATGTCCCAATATCTCGGGCAGGGCATTGGCCAACATCAATCCGCTGGTGTTGCCTCTCAGGTCAAGATCGGTCAGCAGCAGATCGGGCCGGGCACCGTTGCTGCGCACCCAAGCCAAGGCCTCATCGGCGGTGGCCTTGGCGATGACCGTATGACCCTCGTTCGCCAGCACCTCGGCCAGCAGGTTGCGCAGACGGTCTTCGTCGTCAACCACCAGGATGGTGCCAGTCTGCGGTGCGGCCTCCTTTGGGCTGATGAGCGTTGGTGCGTCAGCAATCGCCGCAACCATCGGCAGTGCGATTATGAAAACCGAGCCCTTGCCCAAAGCCGAACGCACGGACACCGGGTGTTCCATCAGCGCGGCCAGCCGCTGCACGATGGACAGCCCCAGCCCCAATCCGTGTTCCGACAAGGGCGAAGCCGCGTCAACCTGATGGTAGGACTCGAAAATGGCCTTGTACTCTGCCTCGGCCACGCCGATGCCGCTGTCACAGATCAGGATTGTCAGCACCGCACCGCGCCGCCGACAGCCCAGCAAAATGCCCCCTTTGGGCGTGTATTTCAGGGCGTTGGACAGAAGGTTGCGCAGAATCTGTTCAAGCAGTTGCGGGTCAGTCCGCACCCAGGCCTGGCAGGGCACCGACCGCAGGCGCAGCCCCTTGACGCCACATTGCGGCATGAATTCATCAATCAGCTTTTGCATCAGCGGTGCGACGGCCACGGATTGCATCAGGGGCATGACATTGCCAGACTCAATCCGGTTCACGTCCAGCATCGAATCCAGCATCGAGGTCATCGAATGCAGGGTCTGATCCAGAAGCTCTGACAACCGCATCGCCTCGGTTGACCGCTTTTGTCGTGACATCAGTTTTTGCAGCAGGGCCATGGACTGCAAAGGCTGGCGCAGATCATGGCTGGCCGCCGCAAGGAAACGCGATTTGGCGCGGGTGGCGCGGCGAGCCTCGGCCATGGCGCTGACCAAGGCGGCATTGGTGCGTTTGCGTTCCGTAATGTCGATGTAGGTGATCACAATGCCTTCGACCCGCCCGCCCTCGGTGCGGTAAGGCTGAATGTGCCGCATGAACCACATGTCGCCTGCGCCCGTGGTTTCGCGTTCGTGCGGCGCGGAGGATTGCAGAACGTCGCGCATGTCATCGGCCAGATGGTCATCCTGCGACACCGCGGCAAGGTCGGCCAGCGGGCGGCCCACATCGGTTGGGATAACCCGGAAAATTGCCCGCGCTGCCGGGGTGAAAAATCGGATGTTCAGGTTCAGATCAAGGAAAAGCGTGGCGACATCGGTGCTGTAAAGCACGTTCTGCAGATCGTTGGCGGTGGTGCGGTGGCGCTCCAGCGTTTCCTGCAACTGACTGTTCAGCGCTGTCAGTTCTTCATTCAGTGATTGCAGTTCTTCTTTCGACGCCAGCAATTCCTCGTTGGTGGACTGGAATTCTTCGTTGACCGAAAGTGCCTCGGCGGCATCGGCACCATGGGCCTCTATCTCTTGTTCCAGATCGCGCAGGGCGTCGGACAGATCGCTGCGCGCTGCTTCAAGATCCGCCTCCAGATCGCCCTTGCCTCGGTCTTGCCCAGTGGCGGTCGGCACCGCCTGTACCGGACGCGGGGAGTTTACGAAGCAGATCAGCAGCAAAGGCTCGGTCCCGGCAGCCACCGCATGCAGCGCAATGTCAAAGCTGGTGGACCCCCGCACATGGCCGCCTGACACCTTTGTCAGCGGTTTGGTGGCGACGCATTCCGCCGCCGCCTTGAACCGCGCGCGCAGCGCCTTGGGCAACATACCGACGATGCCATGATCGGGGTGGCCTTGGGTGATTTTCAGGTACTTTTCCGTTGGTCCAAGAAAATACAGACATTCCAGCCGGCTGTTCACCAGCACCGCCGCCGGGGCATAATTTTCCAGAACAATGCGGCGGCAAAGGTCCGCCAGCGCCGACCGCCGGACCGACGGCAAGCTGGGCGCTGCCGCCTCTTCGCGCTTGCCTATGGCGAAGGTCATGTCCGTGGTCTGGCTTGGCCCGACCTTGCGCCACAGCCGCGCGTCCTTGTCCTCCAGTGCGAAACCGCTGTCGGCCTGCCCTGCCATCTCTGCGGCCCCCAACAGTAGAAACCCACCAGACCGCAGCGCGAAACAACACCGAGCGATGACACGCTTTTGCGCCTCATGCGCCAGATAGATCAGCACATTGCGACACGACACCAGATCAATCTTGGCAAAAGGCGGGTCAGCCAGCAGATCTGCCACGGTGAAAACGATGACGTCGCGCAACACCGACGTCACCCGCCAGCCGCCATTTTCCGCCACAAAGTACCGGGCCAGCCGTTCAGGGGAAACGCAGGCCTCGATATCCTTTGAATAAAAACCCGCCCGTGCGGTTGTGATCGCTTCAGGGTCCAGATCAGAGGCCAGGACCTGCAAACGCACGCCGGAACCTTTTGCCTCCACCACCTCAAGGCAGACCATGGCCAGACTATAGGCTTCTTCGCCCGTGCTGCATCCGGCCACCCACACCCGCAACGGCTTGTCAGCCGCCATAGAGCCGATCAATACAGGAAGCGCGGTTTTCGACAGATGCTCAAACACCCCCGGATCGCGGAAAAAGCTGGTGACATGGATCAGCAAATCCGCCGAAAGCTGCGCACGCTCATCGGCATCAGACCGCAGCGTGGTCAAATACTGCCCCAACTGATCATTGCCCAACCCGAGCAAGGCCATCCGCCGCGCGATTCGCCGTTCCAGCGTGCCGCGTTTGTAAAGCGAGATGTCCTGGGTGGTCGTCTCGCCCACATAAGCGATCAAGGCATCATAGGCGGCACTTGTCGCAGAAATGGGCGGCACTGCGGGTCGATCCGGGGCATCTTTGGGCGCGACAGCAAGTCGGCCTGCCCCCACAACATCTTCCAGAGCCGCAAAAATCCGGGCGATGGGCAGAGTCTGATCGACAAACCCGGTCGCAATCGCGCTTTCGGGCATGCCGGAATAGGCTGCCTCGACGGGGTCTTGCGCGACCACCGTGCCACCCGCTTCATGAATGTCGGCAATCCCCGCGCTGCCATCCGTGCCTGTACCCGTCAACACAATCGCCATACAGACGCCCGCATCTTCGGCCAAAGACCTCAGCAAGACGTCGAACGGCAGCCGCACGGGCTTGCCGCCCACCGGTTCTGACAGATGAATGATCCGCTG
>JBIHZO010000387.1:0-3704 GCA_044231405.1 Cypionkella sp.
GAGGCGATGAAAACCAGTGGCTGGACGGCGCTCGACTGCGACCCGGAATACGGCGGCCAGGGCCTCCCCTATCTGATGGGCACCGCGGTGGGTGAGATTTTCGTATCAGCCAACATGGCCTTCAACATGTATCAGGGCCTGACCCATGGTGCCTATTCCGCCATCCACGCCCATGGCACGCCCGAACAGAAGGCGATGTATTTGCCGAAGATGGTCAGTTGCGACTGGACCGGCACCATGAACCTGACCGAACCGCATTGCGGCACCGATCTGGGCCTGATGCGCACCAAAGCCGAGCCGCAGGCCGATGGATCCTACAAGATCAGCGGCACCAAGATTTTCATCTCGGCCGGTGATCATGATATGGCGGACAACATCATCCATCTGGTGCTGGCCAAGGCTCCGGGCGGGGGTGAGGGCACAAAGGGCATTTCGCTGTTCATCGTGCCGAAGTTTCTGGTCAATGCGGATGGGTCCTTGGGCGCGCGCAACCCGGTGACGGTTGGCAAGGTTGAAGAGAAGATGGGCATCCATGGCAATGCCACATGCGTGATGAATTACGACGGGGCCACGGGCTGGCTGCTGGGCGATCTGCACAAGGGCATGCGCGCCATGTTCACCATGATGAACGAGGCGCGGCTGGGCGTCGGCCTGCAAGGCTATGCCGTGGCCGAAGCCGCCTATCAGAATGCCGTCGGCTATGCCCAAGACCGTCTGCAGGGCCGCGATGTGACCGGCGCGCAGAACCCGACCGGGCCTGCGGATGCGCTGATCGTGCATCCGGATATCCGCCGCAACCTGATGGATCAGAAGTCGTTCGTCGAGGGTGCGCGGGCGTTCACCTTCTGGGCCGCGCAGATGATCGACCGCTCGGTCCGCAAGGGCGACGCCGCCGCCGAAGGTCTAGTGTCGCTGCTGATCCCGGTGCTGAAGGGTTTTCAAACCGACCGCGGGTTCGAGATGGCCATGCAAGCGCAACAGGTCTGGGGCGGGCATGGCTATATCGAAGACAACGGCATGTCGCAATACGTCCGTGACGCCCGGATTGCGCAGATCTATGAAGGTGCCAATGGCGTGCAGGCGCTGGACCTTGTCGGTCGCAAGCTGGCGCATGACGGTGGCAAGCATGTGATGGCATTCTTTGACATGGTGAAGGCGTTCATCAAGGAAAATGAAGGCGACGCGCGGCTGACGCCCTTCCTTGACCCGCTGAAAAAAGCGTCCAAGGACGTGCAGGCCGCAGGAATGTTCTTCATGCAGAACGCGATGAAAAACCCCAATGCGGCGCTCTCGGGGTCTTATGATTTCATGACGATGATGGGCCACACCTGCCTTGGCCTGATGTGGGCACGCATGGCAAAGGCCGCCTATGCTGGCTTGGATGCGGGCGGCGATGCCGATTTCCTGAACGCCAAGATCGCCACCGGCCGCTATTACATGGCGCGGCAACTGCCCGCCACTGCGATGCATCTGGCCCGGATCGAAAGCGGTGCCGATCCGGTGATGGCGCTGGCGGCAGAGGCGTTCTAAGCTGTCCTCATCAGCCCAGTCCGGAGAACCCGATGCCCAAACGCTTTCGCCTCACCCGCCGCTTTCCGGTCGCCATGACCGAAGACGGTTATCGCCGCCTGAAAACCTTTGCCAAAGAGGCGGGGCTGGATGAGGGCGAGGCGCTGTCGTTTCTGTTTGAGAACTACGCAAGCGTGATCCATCACGACAACATGACCCACCGGCTGCGGCTGTTCAATTCGGAACTGGAGGCGCGCAAATGACCGCGGCGCACGGGTTGTGATGACGCAAGCCTCCGGCGGGGATATTTGGGCCAAGATGAAATCCTCGGGATTCCCCACCCCAAGGCTCCAACTTGGCTGTCTGGCATGTCGGGGTGGGGTTTCACCTTGGACGGCCATCGGCTTCCCAGCCTGTACCGCGAGAACAGGCTGACACGGAGGGTTTAAGAAAAGGTGAGCGCGTTTTGCGTTTCATCTTGGTGAAAATATCCCGGGGGGTCCGGGGGGCTGGCCCCCCGGCCTTTGGTCAGGGACAACATTTGGAGTACGGCGATGACAGCGAAACTCTACTGCTTTGGCGAATCCGGCAATGCTTACAAAGTGGCATTGGCTCTGACTTTGGCCGATATGGAATGGGAGCCGGTCTTTGTTGACTTCTTCAATGGTGAGACCCGCAGCCCGACCTTCCGCGCCATCAACGAAATGGGCGAAGTGCCGGTTCTGGTCGACGGCGACACCACATTGACGCAATCGGGCGTGATACTGGACTACATCAGCTCCAAATCCGGCAAGCTTGGTGGCAAATCGGCGGCAGAGCGCCGCGAGGTGCTGCGGTGGATGTTCTGGGACAATCACAAGCTGTCCACACAGATCGGCACGGTGCGCTTCCTGTCCAATTTCCTGCCCGAAGACAAGCGCCCGGCGGGCGTGATTCCCTTTATGCTGGGCCGCCTCAAGGCCGCCTATACGGTGCTGAACGACCATTTGTCCGGCCGCACCTGGGTCGCTGGCGGCGCTGTCACCATCGCCGACCTGTCCTGTTGCGGTTATCTTTACTACCCCGAACCCTTTGGCTTTGACCGCAAAGACTGGCCCAACATCGACGCCTGGCTGGATCGCATCGCCGCTCTGCCCGGCTGGAAACACCCTTATGAACTGATGCCCGGCAATCCGTCTGACCGGGCCTGAGGAGGCATCATGACCGACGCTTACATCTACGACGCCGTGCGTTCCCCGCGTGGCAAGGGGCGCGCCGACGGCAGCCTGCACGAGCTGACATCGGTCGCGCTGTCGGCCAAGATCCTGAACGCGATCAAGAACCGGAATGGGCTGCAAGGTCACGCGGTCGAGGATGTGATCTGGGGCAATGTCACCCAGGTGGGCGAACAGGGCGGCTGTCTGGCGCGGTCGGCGGTGCTGGCGTCAGACCTTGATCAGAGCATCCCCGGCTTGGCGATCAACCGTTTTTGCGCCTCTGGCATGGAGGCGGTGAACCTGGCTGCCAATCAGATCAAGGGCGGCGCGGGCCAAGCCTACATCGCGGGCGGGGTCGAGATGATGAGCCGCGTCGCCATGGGCAGCGACGGGGCGGCAATTGCGGTCGATCCGGGCCTTGCGATGAGAACCTATTTCGTGCCGCAAGGCATTTCCGCCGACATCATCGCCACAGAATTCGGCTTCACCCGTGACATGGCCGATGCCTTGGCGATGGAATCGCAGGCCCGCGCGGCGTCGGCATGGGCCGACAACCGCTTTGCGCGGTCGATCATTCCGATTCTGGACCAGAACGGCCTGCACATACTGGGCCATGACGAATACATGCGCCCCGGCACTGACATGCAGGCCTTGGGTGCGCTGAAACCGGCCTTCAAGGATATGGGCGAGGTGATGCCCGGTTTCGACAAGATCGCCCTGATGAAGTATCCGCATCTGGAGCGGATCAACCACATTCACCACGCCGGCAATTCGTCGGGCATCGTGGACGGGGCCGCGGCGATCCTGATCGGCAATGCGGAATTCGGGGTGGCGCATGGCCTCAAACCCCGCGCCCGCATCCGCGCCACCTGCAAGATTGGCACTGATCCCACCATCATGCTGACCGGCCCGGTGCCTGCCACCGAGAAAATCCTGCGCGATGCGGGCATGACCATCGGTGACATTGACCTGTTCGAGGTGAACGAGGCTTTCGCGGCG
>JBIHZO010000052.1:0-11979 GCA_044231405.1 Cypionkella sp.
GCGCTGATCCTGCAAGTCACAGGCATCTGGAACGATTTCCTGTTCGGGGTGGTGTTCATCTCGAAGGCTGAAAACTATCCGATGACCGTGCAGCTGAACAACATCGTCAACTCGGTGCAGGGCGTGAAGGAATATAACGTCAACATGGCCGCAACCATGCTGACCGGCCTTGTGCCCCTGATCATCTACTTCGTCTCTGGAAAACTTTTTGTTCGCGGCATTGCTGCTGGCGCCGTGAAAGGCTGATCGCATGACCCATTCCATCCAAGTCAAAGACCTGACGCTGAATTTCGGTTCGGTCTCGGTGTTGAAACACATGAACATCGACGTGGCCGAGGGCGAATTCATCGTGCTGCTGGGGCCATCGGGCTGCGGAAAATCGACGCTGCTGAATTGTCTGGCCGGGCTGTTGGACATCACCGATGGCGAGATCTGGATCAAGGGCCAGAACGTCACCTGGGCAGAGCCTTCAGATCGGGGCATTGGCATGGTGTTCCAAAGCTATGCTTTGTACCCCCAGATGACCGTGCGCGGAAACCTGTCCTTTGGCTTGAAAAACGCCAAGATGCCGCAAACCGAGATTGCCAAGCGCATCGCGCGGGCGGCCGAGATATTGCAGATTGAACCGCTGCTCGATCGCAAACCGGCGGCGCTGTCGGGTGGTCAGCGTCAGCGTGTGGCGATTGGCCGGGCCCTGGTGCGGGATGTGGATGTGTTCCTGTTCGACGAACCGTTGTCGAACCTCGACGCCAAACTGCGCAGTGAATTGCGTGTGGAAATCAAGCGGTTGCACTCGCGCCTGAACAACACGATGGTTTATGTGACCCATGACCAGATAGAGGCGCTGACGCTGGCCGACCGCATTGCCGTCATGCGCGGCGGCATCATTCAACAATTGGCAGCGCCGCAGGAAATCTACAACCGCCCGTCGAACCTGTTCGTGGCGGGTTTCATCGGTTCGCCCTCCATGAATTTTCTGCACGGGGCCACGGTGGACAACGGGACGGCGTTCCAGTTTGGCGGAACGAGGATCAATCTGGCGGGTTATGAAGGCGGTGCGATTTTGGAACGCAGCAAGGCCATTCTGGGCCTGCGCCCGGAACATCTGCACATTCAGGACCATGCCGAACCGGGGCTGACAATGCCCGCAATGGTGGAAATTGACGAACCGATGGGCGCGGACAGCCTGGTCTGGCTGGAGGCCGAGGGCGGCGTGCAAATGTCGGTGCGGGTGCCGGTGGAGAGGCGAATGGCGCCGGGCACGCCAGTGCATTTGAAGGTGGATATCTCAAAGGCGTCGATTTTCGACACCGGAACCGAACAGCGGGTCTGATGATGTTGGATTTGATGGGCCAGTGGTCGCTTGTGGATGCAAGCGGCGAATATGATGTTGCCATGGCTTTGCCGGGAGACGGGATTTCGGCGCTGTACGCGGCGGGGGTGATCCCTGATCCCTATTGGGGCCGCAATGAATATGATCTGCGCTGGATTTGCGGGCGCGATTGGGTGGCGCGGCGCAGCTTTGAGGTCACGCGCACCGATCTGGTGCTGGTGGCGTCCATGCTGGACACAGTGGTCGAGATTTCGGTGAACGGGGTGGCTGTGCATGCCAGCGACAGCATGTTCCGCAGCTATCGCGTGGACCTGTCCGCCGTGCTGCGGGCTGGTGAAAATGAGATCGCCATCACTTTCCGCAGCCCCGAAGTTGAGGCCGCGAAACGGCAGGCGGCGCAGCCTTATTTCGTGCCGTTTTCGGCCAACAACACCCCGATCCTGAATGGCAATATGCTGCGCAAGCCGAGTTGCGATTTCGGCTGGGACTGGAACATCGCTTTGGCGAGTTTCGGGGTTTACGGCGATCTGTATCTGGAGCCGATTGCCGCACGGGTGGCCGATGTCATTGTCACGCAGGCCCATAGCCCAAGCCGCGTTGTGCTGTCGCTACAGGCCAGGGTGGAGGGCGAGGCCGAGGGTGCCGAAGTTTCGTTCGATCTGGGCGGTGTGACCGCGCAAGCCGTTGTGCGGCGCGGGGTGGCCAATGCCAGTCTGACGGTGGAAAACCCGGCGATATGGTGGCCAGCAGGGCAGGGCGCGCAGGTGTTGCATGATTTGCTGGTCGGCTTTGGCGATCAGACTTTGACGCGGCGGATTGGCTTGCGGGATGCCGCGCTGATCACGGAAAAGGACGCGGCGGGCTTGGGTTTCAAGTTCCGCATCAACGGGCGCGATATCTTCGCAAAGGGCGCGAACTGGATCCCGGCCGATGCCTTGTCCGGGCGGATCACCGAAGCCGCTACCCGCGATCTGCTGCAATCGGCCGTCGATGCCAATATGAACATGATCCGGGTCTGGGGCGGCGGGCGTTATGAACCCGACTGGTTCTATGATCTGTGCGATGAATTGGGCTTGATGGTCTGGCAGGATTTCATGTTCTCTTGCCATATTTACCCCGCGACCGAGGCGTTCTTGGCGGACGTCGCCACAGAGGTGGCCGAGCAAGCCAAGCGCCTGCATCACCACGCCAGCATGATCCTGTGGTGCGGCGACAATGAATTGATCGGCGCGCTGACTTGGTTCCCCGAAACCCGCGCCAACCGCGATCTTTATCTGGTGGGATATGATCGGCTGAACCGCACGATTGAGCAGGCGCTCAAGTCGACGGTGCCGGGCGCAGTCTGGTGGCCCTCCAGCCCATCGCCGGGACCGATGGATTTCGGTGATGCCTGGCATGACGATTCCAAGGGGGACATGCATTTTTGGTCGGTCTGGCATGAGGGCCGCGATTTTGACCACTACCGGGATGTCTCGCCCCGGTTCTGTTCAGAGTTCGGCTTTCAAAGCTATCCGTCGATGGATGTGATCCGCCGCTTTGCCGATCCGGCAGATTTCAACATCGCCGCCCCGGTGATGGAGAGCCACCAGAAGAACGCCGGGGGCAATGCGCGGATTGCGGAAACCATGTTCCGCTATTTCCGCTTTCCCGTGGGGTTCGAGAATTTCGTCTACATGTCTCAGGTCCAGCAGGGTCTGGCGATCAAGACAGCGGTCACCCATTGGCGCAGCCTCAAGCCGCATTGCATGGGCGCGCTGATCTGGCAGTTGAATGACACCTGGCCGGTGTGCAGTTGGGCCAGTCTGGACCATGGCGGCGGCTGGAAGCTGCTGCATCACATGGCCAAAGAGTTCAACGCGCCGCTGTTCGTATCGGCGGTTCCGGTCAAGGGGACGATCGAATTGCGCGCCGTGAATGACGGCGCCGAAGCTGTCGATCTGACTGTGACCGCGATGGCCGTGACGATGGATGGTGCCACGCGCGAACTGGCCAAGGCGACGGTTTCAGTGAGGCCGGATGCGGCCGTGATGGCGCTGTCGATCCCCAGCTATCAGGTCAGTCAGACAGAGATGCTGGCCTATGTCTGGTCGCAGGGCGATGCGCCCATCGGTGGCGATGTGTTCGCGCCCAAGCCTTATAAGGCCTATGACCTGCTGCCATCCAAGCTTGACCTGACGGCTGCGGCAGAGGGAGCCAGCTATGTTCTGACCCTGACCGCCGAAAACCTGGCGCTGTTTGTCGCGGTGGAATCCGATCGGCCGGGGCGGTTCTCCAACAACGCGTTCACGGTGTTCCCAAGCCGGCCCGCGACCATCACCTTCACCCCCACAGTGCCGGGCGACGCCCCGCGCTTCACCATCCGTGACCTGCATTCTGCGACCTATGGGACGCATTGACCGCCAAGGAGGCCCGCTATGATCAGCTATCAACTTTACTCATCCCGCAACTTTCCGCCGACCGCTGACACTCTGAAAATGCTGACGGCGGCGGGGTATGAAGGGGTCGAAGGCTTTGGTGGGCTGTATGCCGACAAGGCCGGTCTGGCCGATCTGGCGGCGGGGCTGAAGGCTACCGGGCTGAAGATGATCTCGGGGCATTTCGGCATGGATCAGGTCGAACTGACGCCGGATTGGGCCATTGAGGTGGCGACGACTTTGGGGATGGAAACGGTGATCGTGCCGTGGCTGCACCCTGATCAGCGGCCCACCACGGGCAAAGGCTGGCACGATCTGGGCGCGCGGCTGCAAAAGGCGGGCGCGCCGATCCGGGCGGCGGGCCTCAATTTCGGCTGGCACAACCATGACTTCGAGTTCGTCATCACACCCGACGGGGCCATCCCGCAGACCGCATTGTTTGAAGGCGGACCCGATCTGAAATGGGAGATGGATGTGGCATGGGTCGTGCGCGGCGGGGCTGATCCAATGGCGTGGATCAAGGATCATGCGGGGCGCATTGTTGCGGCGCATGTGAAGGACATCGCGCCCAAGGGTGAGAATCTGGCCGAAGATGGTTGGGCCGATGTCGGCCACGGCGTCGTCGATTGGAACGCTATCATGCCGGCGCTGAAGGCGATTGGCGTTTCGAATTTCGTGATGGAACATGACAACCCCGCCGACCATTTGCGCTTTGCAACCCGGTCCATTGCGACTGTGAAAGCCCTGTAAGGAAACACCATGACAAATCTTGGCATTGGCATCATCGGATGCGGCAATATCTCGACCTCTTACTTGCGGCTGGCGCCTCTGTTCCGGGGGCTGGAAGTGCGGGCCGTGGCCGATATGAACATGGCCACCGCACAGGCGCGCGCGGCCGAGTTTGGCGTCAAGGCGCAGTCGGTCGATGACCTGCTGGCCAACAATGACGTCGAAGTGGTGATCAACCTGACCATCCCGGACGCGCATTACGGCGTGACTCGGCGGATTTTGGAGGCAGGCAAGCACGCCTATTCCGAAAAGCCGCTGGTGCTGACGCTGGCCGAAGGCGTGGCGCTGCGCGATCTGGCGGCCAGCAAGGGGCTGGCCGTGGGTTGCGCGCCAGATACGTTTCTGGGCGGCACCCATCAGCAGGCGCGGGCGCTGATTGACGAGGGCAAGCTGGGCCAGATCACCACCGGATGCGCCGCCATTCAGGGCCACGGGCCGGAAAGCTGGCATCCCTCGCCGGATTTCTTCTATCTGCCGGGCGCCGGTCCGATCATGGATATGGGGCCATATTATATCGCCAATCTGATCAACCTGCTGGGCCCGGTGCGGCGTGTGGGCGCGCTGACCTCTTCGGCCACGCCCACCCGTGTGATCGGGTCGGGCGACAAGGCAGGACAAGAGATTGCGGTGAAAACCCCGTCCAACATCCAAGCGCTGCTGGAGTTTCACTCCGGCGCCACGATCAGCTTTTCGGCAAGCTGGGACGTCTGGCACCACAAGCGCAACCACTTTGAGCTTTATGGCACCGAGGGCACTCTTTATGTGCCCGATCCGAACTTCTTTGGCGGGCCGCTGGAAATGGCGGGCCGCGATGGCGTGCTGCATCAGGTCGAAGCCTGGGATCACCCGTTCAGCAAGATCAACCAGAAGGGCCATCGCGGCGAAGATCAGGCCAATTACCGCACGGCGGGGATGGCCGATATGGTGCTGGCCGTCACCGAAGGCCGCGATGCGCGCTGTTCCTTGGAGCGGACGCTGCACGGGGTGGATGTGATGACGGCCGCTTTGCGGTCGGGTGAGACCGGGGAGTTCATCACTCTGACCACCACCTGCACCCGGCCTGCGGCTTTGGGTCCGGATGAGGCGCGCGCGCTTTTGCGTTGAAGTTGGAACCGGTGGGGGCCGCGCGCCCCCCAAGCCATCGCTTTCTTGGAGCGGTGGCCAAACCGATGACTTACCCCCGCAGGACAGTCGAACACAGAGGATGACCATGATCGAAAACCCGGTTTTGCGAGGGTTCAACGCCGATCCCAGTTTTTGCCGGGTGGGCGAGGATTACTACATCGCCACCTCGACCTTTGAATGGTATCCGGGCGTGCAAATCCACCACTCCCGCGATCTGGTGAACTGGCGTTTGGTCAGCCGCCCCCTGAACCGCGCCAGCCAGTTGGACATGCGCGGCAATCCCGACAGTTGCGGCGTCTGGGCGCCGTGTTTGTCCCACGCCGACGGGCGGTTCTGGCTGGTGTACACGGATGTCAAACGGCTGGACGGCGCGTTCAAGGATGCACATAACCATATCGTGACCTGCGAAACGGTGGACGGCGTCTGGTCGGACCCGACCTATGTGACCTCCTCGGGCTTCGATCCGACGCTGTTTCACGACGATGATGGCCGCAAATGGTTTGCCAATATGCGCTGGAACCATCGGCCTTTGGGGTCTGGCCTGAACCCGGCGCATGACCGCTTCGACGGGATCGAGCTGCAGGAATGGCATCCTGTGCGCGGGTTGCTGGGTGAGGTGACGACGATTTATGTCGGAAGCCCGTTGGGTTTGACCGAGGCTCCGCATCTGTTCAAGCGCAACGGTTGGTATTATCTGACGACCGCAGAGGGTGGGACTGGCTATGATCATGCGGTGACGCTGGCGCGGTCGCGCAGCATTCTTGGCCCCTATGAAACCCATCCCGATCAACATGTTATGACTGCACGGTTCGCGCCCGACAATCCGATCCAACGCGTCGGCCATGGCCAGTATGTTGAGGGGCCGCATGGCGAGGCTTGGCACAGCTATCTGTGCGGGCGCCCCGTTATGGGGCCGCGTGGGCTGTTTTGTGCCACAGGGCGCGAGACGGGGATTGCGCGGTGCGAATGGCGTGACGACTGGCTTTATGTGCAGGGCGGCGGGCTGATGCCGCAAGCGGTTTTGCCGGGCGCGGCTCGTTTGCCGGGTCCGGTCGCGGTGCATGACTTTGCCGACGTTTTGCCGCCAGAGTTTCAGTGGCTGCGCACGCCGGAACCGGGGCGGATATTTCAAATGACGGGTGCGGCGTTGCGTCTGACTGGCCGCGAAAGTCTGGGGTCGTGGTTTGAGCAGGCACTGGTGGCGCGGCGGCAGGAAGACCAGGCCTATCGGGCGGAAACCGTGGTGCTGGCCAACCCGCCGAACTGGCAGCGCGCGGCAGGGCTGACCACCTATTACAACCGCCACAAATTCCACGCCGCCCTGATCACGCACGAGCCAGAGATCGGTCGCTGCGTGCGGATCGTTTCCTGCGTTGGCGATGTGACCGAGGCTTTGACCTTCACCGATCCGGTTGCGGTGCCCGATGGTCCGATCACGCTGTCGGTGGAGGTCAATCGCGCGGTGCAGCAGTATTACTGGGCCGCCGGGGGCGCGCCGCAGTCCTTGGGGCCGGAACTGGATGCATCCGTGATCTCGGATGAAGGCGGTCGCGGCGAACATGCCTCCTTCACCGGCGCTTTCGTTGGCATGGTCGCCTATGATCTGACCGGGCAGGGCTGGAGTGCGGATTTCATGCGCTTTGCCTATGTCCCCGGCGGGGCGTGACAAGCGGGCTTGCATGACGTCGCCCCTCCGGCATAACTGTGCCATTGCTGGAGAGAGTGGCTGCATGACGGACGAGCTGCGTAAAATACCGACCCATGAGGTGATCTATGCGCGGCTGCGCGATATGGTCCTGTTCGGGGTGTTGCAGCCCGGTCAGCCGGTGACGATTCAAGGCCTGACCGCCGATCTGGATGCGGGCATGACCCCGGTGCGCGAAGCGATCCGGCGGCTGGCGGCCGAGGGCGCGCTGTTGCCGCAGGGCAATCGGCGGGTGACGGTGCCGCGTCTTACGGCCCCGATTCTGGAGCAGTTGGCCTTTGCCCGCATGACGCTGGAGCCGAAGCTGGCAGAGATGGCGACGGTGACGCCTGCGTTGATCCAGCGCTTGACCGCGATTGATGCGCGGGTCGATGCGGCGATTTTGGCGGAGGATGTGTCTGGCTATCTGCAAAGCAACCACGCGTTTCACTTTGCCTTGTACGAGTCGGCAGGGGCGGGTGTGTTGCTGGATATGGCGCGATCTTTGTGGCTGCGCTTTGGCCCGTCCCTGCGTGTGGTGTCGGCGCGGTCCGGGGCAACGGAACTGCCCGACGCCCATAAAGAGGCGCTGGCGGCGATGCGCGCGGGCGACAAGGCGGCGGTGGCGGCGGCGATGCAGCGCGACATAGCGCAAGGCGTGGATCAAGTGCGCGCTGCGTTGACCCGGGGTGAGATTTGAGCGCAAATTCCCCGCCGTCCCGGACTTGATCCGGGGCCTCTGCTGATATGGTGAGGCTCTGGATCAAGTCCGGGACGGCGGGCAAATCAAGCCGGTCTTGGTCGCCTGCAATAATTTGATCAAATTTCTTGAACCCCGGATCGTTTGATCATATCCTTTGTGCAAGCCAGCCGGATTCGGCTGCAAACGCCATATTTCGCAGGGGTCAGCCGATGAACAAGATCACCAACCACATGCCCACCGCCGAATTGCAGGCGCTGGACGCCGCCCACCACATGCACCCGTTCACGGAAAACGCGGCGCTGGCGAAAAAGGGCGCGCGGATCATGACGCAGGGCAAGGGCGTCTGGCTGACCGACAGCGAAGGCCACAAGATCATTGATGGCATGGCGGGGCTTTGGTGCGTCAACATCGGCTATGGCCGCCCGGAAATGGGTGATGTCGCCAAGCGTCAGATGGACGAGTTGTCCTATTACAACACCTTCTTCCAGACCTCCCACGTTCCGGCCATCGCTTTGGCTGCAAAAATTGCAGAATTGGCGCCGGGCGATCTGAACCATGTGTTCTTTGCCGGCTCGGGGTCCGAGGCCAATGACACCAACATTCGCATGGTCCGGCGTTATTGGGACATCAAGGGGCAGTCCGAAAAGCGCATCATCATCGCGCGCCACAATGGCTATCACGGCTCCACCATGGGCGGCGGGTCTTTGGGCGGCATGTCGGGCATCCATGGCCATGGTGGCAAAATCGGCGGCATCGTGCACATCGGTGAGCCGAACTGGTGGGCGCAGGGCGGCGACATGACGCCAGAGGCGTTCGGGTTGATGCGCGCGCAGGAGTTGGAGGCGATGATTAAGGAGCTGGGCGTCGAAAACGTCGCGGCCTTCATCGGTGAACCCATTCAGGGCGCGGGCGGGGTGATCGTGCCTCCCAGCACCTATTGGCCGGAAATTCAGCGCATCGTCGACAAATACGGCATCCTGCTGATCGCGGATGAGGTGATCACCGGGTTCGGTCGCACCGGCAACTGGTTTGGTAGCCAGACTTTTGGCATCAAGCCACATATCATGACCATCGCAAAGGGGTTGTCCTCGGGCTACCAGCCGATTGGCGGGTCTGTGGTCTGTGACGAGGTGGCCGAGGTGCTGGGCAGCAACGGCGATTTCAACCATGGCTACACCTATTCCGGGCACCCGGTGGCGGCGGCGGT
Source organism: Cypionkella sp. (assembly GCA_044231405.1). Lineage (GTDB taxonomy): Bacteria > Pseudomonadota > Alphaproteobacteria > Rhodobacterales > Rhodobacteraceae > Cypionkella. Next base: position 9,256 of record JBIHZO010000052.1, read on the forward strand.
GGCGCTGGAGAACCTGCGGATCTTGCAGGAAGAGCATATCATCGAGCATGTCCGCGATGTGGCGCATCCCTATCTGAAAGAACGCTGGACCGGGCTGATGGATCACCCGATGGTGGCGGATGCGCAGCTTGTGGGTCTGATGGGATCGTTGGCTTTGACACCCAACAAGGAAACCCGGGCGAAATTTGCCAGTGAGACGGGGACTGTCGGGTATCGTTGCCGCGAGCGGTGCTTTGCCAACAATCTGATCATGCGGCATGTGGGTGACCGGATGATCATTTCGCCAGCCTTGGTGATCACGCCGGACGAGATTGACGTGCTGATCGCGCGGGCCAGAACGTCGCTGGATGAATGCTATGCGGGGCTGAAAGCGGACGGGCTTTTTACCGCCGCCTAGGGCCGCACTGGCCGTGAACAAAGGAAGGTCCCAACTCGGGACCTTTTTTTTATGTATACATACCAATGACATGACCTTGGTGAATTAACGATTTGTCAAGACTTCCCGGCGCATCGGCTTCGCGCCTTGGTTGAAGTTGGCTGCGGCGGATCAACGCTTTGGCCACAGCAAGGGTGATCAGCCAGCCCGCAATCATCCTCGCGGCGGCGGGGGCGGGGGCGGTGGCGCCGGACCTTTTTGCGCAAGGGCTGCCCGAGGTTGACCCGGTGTTGCCGGATTGGCCCGGCATTCCGGTACCGCTGTGGCGGATTGCGCATCGCGCGTTGCTGACCAGCCGCCGCATTCGGATCGTCCATGATTTTCTGGCCGAAGCGATTGTGGGCACAAACGCTGTCCCTTGAGTTTGCGCCCTGCGCCGCCTACACCTTGAGCAAAGACAATAAGGATGGCCCCGATGCGGATACACAGTGACCTTGCCGACACCATTGGCAACACCCCGCTTTTGAAATTGAAGCGCGCGTCAGAACTGACGGGCTGTACCATCCTTGGCAAATGCGAATTTCTGAACCCCGGTCAATCGGTCAAGGACCGTGCGGCGCTGTACATGATCCGGGCGGCAGTGGCAGATGGCAGTCTGAAACCCGGCGGCACGATTGTCGAAGGCACGGCGGGAAACACGGGCATCGGTCTGGCCTTGGTGGGGGCGAGCATGGGCTTTCGCACCGTGATCGTCATTCCGGAAACGCAGTCGCAGGAAAAGAAGGACATGCTGCGTCTGGCGGGGGCAGAGTTGGTGCAGGTTCCGGCGGCACCCTACAAGAACCCCAACAACTATGTGCGCTATTCGGGCCGCCTGGCTGCGGCTTTGGCGCGCACGGAACCCAATGGCGCGATCTGGGCCAATCAGTTTGACAATGTGGCGAACCGGCTTTCGCATGTCGAAACCACCGGTCCCGAAATCTGGGAGCAGACCGGCGGCAAGGTGGACGGCTTTATCTGCGCTGTCGGGTCGGGCGGCACTTTGGCGGGCGTGGCGCTGGCCTTGCAGCCCAAGGGGGTGAAGATCGGTCTGGCCGACCCCGAAGGGGCGGCGCTGCACGCGTTCTACACCACCGGAAAGCTGGACTCGCCGGGCACCTCGATCACCGAAGGCATCGGGCAGGGGCGGATTACGGCCAACCTTGAGGGGTTTACGCCGGATTACAGCTACCGGGTTCCGGATGCCGAGGCGCTGCCCTTGGTGTTTGACATGCTGGAGGACGAAGGCATTTGTCTGGGCGGCTCGTCGGGCATCAACATTGCCGGAGCGATCCGGATGGCGCGGGAAATGGGTCCGGGGCATACCATCGTCACCATCCTGTGCGATTACGGCAACCGCTACCAGTCCAAACTGTATAACCCCGCGTTCCTGAAGGAAAAAGGCCTGCCTGTGCCTGCGTGGCTGGACCGCGCCCCACGCGCCATTCCTGCGGTGTTTGAAGACGCATGACCGCAGGCCGGGGCCGCATCGCAAGGGCAGGGGCTGGCGCGCTGGCGCTGTTGTTGCTGTTGGCCCCGTTGGGTGCGGCGCAAACAATTCTGGACGGGCCAACGCGTCAGGTTGACGAAAGCGGCGCGCTGATGCCCCGGTTGGGGCCGGATGGCGCGCTGGTGACGGCGGACGCGCCGCTGGGCCCGGTCAACGGCACGGTGGCGGCGGCGGCGGGCGATCCACCGGCCAGTCTGGATTACGACGCCTGGAACCGCATGGCGCTGCGGGCCGAGGGTTCGATCGAGGACGCCGCCACCACGTCGGTGGCGCTGGAGCATCTGCGCGCGCAACTGGTCGATTGGCGCGAGGCGCTGCTGGGTGCGCAAAGTGCCAATTCGGCGCGGATTGCGACGCTGCGCACCCAGATCACCGCTTTGGGTCCGGTGCCCGAGGGGGACGCGATCGAGGCCGAGGAAATCGCCAAGCGCCGGAGCGAGCTGACGGATCAGCTGGTGCGCCTGCAGGCCCCCGGGCTTGCGGCGGATGAGGGGTATCAGCGCGCCGACGGTCTGATCCGCGAGATTGACCGGGTGCTGCGCGAACGCCAGACCGATCAGCTGCTGCAATTGTGGCCGATGCCGATCAACCCCGCCAACTGGCCCGCGGCGCTGCGGGCGCTGTCAGAGACGGCGGTGACGATCTGGACCGAGACGGCGGCGCTGTGGCGCCAACCCGAGGCGCGGGCCGAGTTGGCCGACAATCTGCCGATGGTGCTGGCCTTCCTGTTGCTGGCGGCGGGGATCTTGTGGCGTGGGCGGTTGTGGATCAACCGGGTGACGCATCGGTTGCAGGACCG